>CAZBKP010000013.1:0-16992 GCA_964492525.1 uncultured Cardiobacteriales bacterium | reverse complement strand
AATACCTATTGGCTAAATGATAATGTTCTTTATTATATAAGATAATCTGTTAATTTAATCTGTATCTTGTCATATAATAAGATCAACTGGATATAGAATTGGTGCACGATCAACGCTATAAATAAACATGATTTCTATGTGAAAATAATTGGATAAATCTGTGTAAACTATGAAAGCATCTTATTATCAATAAACTCTTTATGTTTACCATTGATAATTGCGGCTGAGGTGCGACCGTTTCTCATGTCACAATATCTGATATCTGTATTTTGAGTATAGCGCTGCGAGATTCTTATGGTATATGAGCGAGTCATCCAACTAAAAAAGTTAGGGAAATAGGTAGCCGCCTCTAAATCTCTCCATTTTGTTCCTCGACTATCTTTAGTCCAAGGTAATATCCCACAATACATCCAAACACCATCATTGTCATAATAAAGGGTATAACTCTTTAGACTCATTACTTTTATACTATAAATAAATACGAAAAATATAAATGGAGGTATAAGGATTAGATATGGGATCTCTAATGTAGACATATATCGTGATACAGAGATTACAACTGGAATTGTCATGATTATCATGAAAAAAATAAAAAAATTCTTTATGTAAGCAACCCATGATTTCTTTGATAAAACGACTCTTTCGTTCATTTGATTATAACTCTAAAGTATAGATTAAAAGGCGTATCTTAGTAAACGTAGCTTTAATATTCAATATATTAATAAATAAAATATAGTTGTAAATATTTATCCCTTTGACAATTTCATTTTTTCTGATTACGCTTGTTGAGTAGCAAAGTAGTATTGTTTTCTAAATGAATGGATGGTTGTCCATTTTTAGATTTTTTATCCTTGTAGAATAGTAGAACAGTAGGTTGATTATGAATACATTAATGTCGATTTTATCGAATATCCCTTTTCTTATTTTGTGCCTATATATTGGCAGTCTATTTTTAATTAGCGCATACGCTAGTAAGTTGTCGAAAGGGAGTACATCTGATTTTTTACTCGCAGGACGTAAACTCACAACGCCATTGATTGCAGTAAGTGTCGCTGGATTAGCAGTGGGTGCTGCATCTACTGTGGGCGTTGCGGAAAGTGCCTACAGTGGTGGGCTTTCAGCAGGGTGGTATAACGGTGCTTGGGCAGGAGGTGCGCTTGCAATGGGATTAGTTGCTGCAGGGAAGTATCGTGAATTAAATGTGAGCTCATTGCCAGAGCTCTTTGATAGAGTCTTTGGAAAATATAGTCGGTTAATGAGTGCAGCGGCTTTATTAATTGTCTTAATGATGATCGCCTCGCTTCAATATTTAGCAGGAGGAGCGATTCTTTCTACTATGTTGCCTGAATTTTTCTCATTCAAGGCTGGGATGCTCGTAAGTGCGGCTGTCTTTATCGGCATTGCGCTCATTGGTGGGCTTTGGTCGAGTGGTTTATCGAATATTATTAGCGTTGCATTGATCTATGTGGGAATTATTATTGCAACTATCGTAAGTCTGACAAAAGTAGGTGGATTCTCAGGATTATCAGCACAGTTGCCTGTAGGAGAGCATTGGCTATCATTTAAAGGTAATCTTCCATTATCTATTTTAATTGGTTGGTTTGTCGTCATGATCAGTCAAGCGCTTAGCGCACAAGGAACGGTACAAATTGCGTGTAGCGCAAAAGATTCAAAGACGGCAAAACGTGGATTTATTTGGGGAGCACTCTTAATATTTCCCATTGGATTTTTCTGTGCGGTCCTCGGTATGGTGGCTCGAGTGTTATATCCCGATATTATTCCTACAGTTGCACTTCCACAGGTGATTTTAGGGCTTTCACCGATTTTAGCAGGCGTGATTATTTCAGCTTTATGGGCAGCAGATGTATCGACTGCTTGCACGATTCTAATGGGGGCAAGTACGCTTCTAACTCAAGATATTTTCAAGCGTTTTATTAAGCCCAATGCAAGTGAGAAAACGCTTTCGATTACAAGTCGTTTAGCCGTTGTTTTAGTTGGATTATTTACGTTGATTCTAGCCTTTCAGGCTTCCAATATCGTGAAAACAATGATGATTAGCTTAAGTCTTACAACCGCATTTACATTAGTTTTCTTAATGGTATTATTCAAACCTGAATGGTGTCGTAAGAGTAGTGCATTTTGGACGACATTGGTGGGCATTATTGGATTAATCGTATGGCAATTTATTCCTGAGGTTCCAGTCTTTTTTAAACACTATCTTCCATTTTTTGATCACGTCATCTATTTTGAATGGTTATTATGTTTACTCACATTCTTTGCGGTGCCACTTTTTGATAAAAGACGTATTTCACTTGGTAAAACACAGTCAGTTATTGAAACGTCATCTGAAGAAACCGTTGCAATACAGCCTGCTTAATTAAGGAGCAATTCATCATGACAGAACTTCCTCAAAGTATTGCCGTTGGACGAGCTGCAATCCGAATGGCCGTGACAGAAAGCCGAGAGGAAGAGAATGCACTCAAATCGATATTGCAAACGCAGGGAGTCAATGCCGTGGGTGTCGATTTTGGTGGAGATTATATTTCCATGATGCGGAAAATCATTGAAAGAGCCGTTGTCGCTGCACAAAGACAAGGGCTTGTTCCTTCAAATCATATTGGAGAAGGGGCTATAGCAGGGGCAACGAAATCCGCATTAGATGAGTTAACGCCAAAAGCAATGGGATTTAATGTCGGTGGGAAAATTGGCATTGCGCGTCAAGAAGAGCATCTTGTGATTGCCATTTATTGCAGTATTGGACTTTTGAATTTAAATCAAACGATGATTACAATGGCACATCGAACAATTCCCAACGATAAACTATAGTACAGCTTTGCAGATTGTTTTATACTAGTGCGATTAGATTAAAAAGTTGGAGAAATCATTATGGGTTCATTTAGTATTTGGCATTGGTTAATTGTTCTTGTTGTCGTTGTGCTTGTATTTGGAACAAGTAAACTTAAAAACCTTGGTGGAGATTTAGGATCTGCACTTAAAGGATTCAAAGATGCGATGAAAGATGAGAAGAAAGAGGACGAATCTGCGCCTAAAGTTGAATCTGTTGCACATAAAACAGAATCAACTGAAACAGAAGCTGTTAAAAAAGAAAACGAAAAAGTTTAAAACCCTTTCATGTTTGGAATTAGTTTTGGTGAGTTTCTCGTCATCTTTGTGATTGCGCTTATTGTGATTGGCCCTGAAAAATTGCCAGAAACGATTCGCGCGGTGAGTAGCGTTGTCAGAAAAGTTAAGAATTTTTCTGATCAAGTGCGTGGAGAGGTTGAAAAAGAGTTCAAAGTCGATGAGCTCAAACGTTCCTTTACTGAAGTCACGAATGATATTAAAGGAGACTTGCTTGGAAGCCATAAAGAGCTTAATTCTTTAAAAGAGGAACTACAAAAAACAAAAGGCGAGGCGGAATCTACGCTTAAAGCACTTGAGCAATCCTTTAAAGAAAATATTATTACGGATGAACCTCACAGTTATTTTGATGATGAGTATCACGGAGATGTGATGGATCATGAGCATCATGAAATGGTCGTGCCACCAAAAACTTTTCATACAAAAATTGAGACAAAATACGCTATAAACGATGATATTAAAAACCTGAAGATGCGCTGTGCTACAAGGCAATTTGAACTTGTGAGAGAAGTGTTGCCATCTGCAGAATACAAGGTTTATGAATTAAAATATCATCAAGTTCGTAAACAGAACGATTTAACACAAATCATGTTTGATTATTATGGTCGACTTGAAACACTTAATCATGATGCAATGGAGAATAAAGGGTAATAGGAATGTCAGATAGCGAAGAGATTGATCGTATTTTTTCCGAACGGCGTAAAAAAACGCCTTTTTCATTTAATGAAGAGGTGGTTTCTGTCTTTTCGGATATGATCAAACGCTCAGCGCCTGGATATCCTATGATGGTTGAACAGATCGGACGTTTTGCGCCCCTCTTTGTTGAAAAGAATACGGCAATTTATGATCTTGGATGCTCTCTGGGCGCGATCTCAAATGCATTAAGGCACTCGATTCGTAATGAGGGTAATCGTATTATTGCGGTCGATAACTCTCCTGCGATGATTTCACGTGCGCACTCTTTTTTTGAACAACAAGATGAGTTGCAACAAGGACTCGTTCCGATTGAGATTATTGAGGCGGATATTACAAAGCTAACATTTGTACCTGCATCAATTGTTGTTCTGAACCTCACCTTACAATTTATTCCAAGAGACGAGCGTTTATCCCTTTTAACCCATATTCGAAAATCGCTTGTACCGAATGGCGCGCTGTTTCTTTCTGAGAAAATTGTATTTGAGGATGCGTATGAGCAATCCGTTATTGGCAATATGCATTTAGCCTTTAAGCGCGCGAATGGTTATTCAGAATTAGAAGTTGCCCAAAAGCGAGAAGCCCTTGAGAATGTGATGTGCGTAGATAGCTTTGAGGTTCATAAAGCAAGATTGCTTGAGGCAGGGTTTAAAGAAGTTTATCAGTGGTTCCAATGTCTTAATTTTATCTCTATTGTGGCATTACCATAAATGATGATTGACTATAATTCACTTTCTGATTTCTATAAGAATACAGACTTATCACCTTGGATTGCATCACTTGAAACATGGTTAGAGGCATACTTGTCAGAGCATAAGCATGGGGACTTTGAGCGATGGCATTCGGCACTAAAGATGTTGCCTGAAATTCATAACAAATCCGTTGAGCTTAAAGATGAGTGCAGAATTCTAGGGGATACGGATGACGTCATGCTTATGTCTGCATTGCGTGCATTGATGCCTTGGCGAAAAGGTCCATTCTTTTTCTCAAATATCCACGTGGATACGGAGTGGCACTCAGATTGGAAGTGGGCACGTGTATCTCCTCATGTGGATTTAACGCATAAAAATGTATTAGATGTAGGCTGTGGGAATGGCTATTATGGCTTTAGGATGCTTGGCGCAGGTGCAAAATCTGTGATTGGAATTGATCCGAATCGACTCTTTTTATGCCAATTTAATGCCTTTAAACACTATGCGGGCGAATTGCCCATTTGGTATTTACCGATTGGACTAGAAGAGATTAAAACGGATCTCAACTTTTTTGATACCGTTTTCTCCATGGGCGTGTTCTATCATCGCCGATCTCCGATTGACCACTTGATACATTTAAGAGGGCAACTTAAAGAGGGTGGATCATTGATATTAGAAACGCTCGTGATTGATGGTGGTGAGAATGATGTGCTTGTGCCTGAAGATCGATATGCTCAAATGCGAAATATATGGTTCTTGCCCTCTATTCTTGCGCTCGAAAAGTGGTTAAGGCGCGCAGGATATAAGAATATACGTTGTGTCGATGTTTCAATCACTACGGTTGAAGAGCAAAGAACAACCGATTGGATGTCATTCCAATCATTAGAATCATTCCTTGATCCAAATGATCACACTAAGACGATTGAGGGTTATCCTGCCCCAAAACGTGCGGTGATTATTGCAGAATTTTGATATATTTATTTTCATTTTGACAAAAAAGTGTAAAACTCATCGGATCGAATACAATTTGATTAATGGGGGCGTTATGAATAAAACATTAAGTGTGCTATTTATATGTGTGTCAATTCTTGTAGGTTGTGATAACAATGCCCAACGAGAAGTTGTTCAAGAGAAAAATGGCGTTAAAATTGTGGTATTTCCAGATAATAAAGATAAAAACTATTTCAGAGATGCGATTCCTAAATACTGTCCTAAAGAGGTAAATTGCCAAGTTCTTTTTGCTAAAAGTAACTTGGTTCATATGACGTTCCCTGTGTCTGAAGAGAATCTTAACGAGATGATTGTATATTATTCTAATCAAGTGGAGCCTAGGAAAAAGTCCATGCGTTGGAACTGCAATATATTTCCAAATACGTCAAAGAGTATCTGTTTAGACTCGAAATTTATTGAGACTATATTTAGTCATAAATAATTGTATGTCTTTTGTATACCCCATATCTTTTAACCTTTATAACTATAAAGGAAGAAATTTATGAAGTATATACATTTACAAGAAGCCGTTCGTTAAGATTTTTATGGATTTTAGAAGAAATCGGTCTTTCTTATGAAACCATTAAAGTGGATTGTAGGGGGGGATATTTTTATCTCTCATGCGTTATATTGACAACACCATAAGTCTGTTTAAGTATTTAAGCTTTCTAGAACGGAATAATTCGTAAAAACTGGGAAAAATCCTGCTATTATCTTCCTTTATTTCAAAAATAATTTGAATTTGATGCTAACACCTTAATTTTTAGATAACTGTACTATATTGATTATACAAACAATTAATTATATAGGGATTTGTCTTATGCCATTATCGATGAAGAATACTGCTAAATTATTACATGCTGTGACAAGTTATTGGGACAACCGCGCGACGAGTTATAGCGAAGCGAACCAAGAGGAGCTTGCGACTCAGCAGAAAAGTGCTTTGTGGCAAACATTGCTTTTAGCACACGCACCTGAGAAGAAAACGCTCAAAGTGCTTGATATTGGAACAGGCCCAGGTTTCTTTGCCATCATCATGGCGCAAGCAGGGCATAACGTAACGGCGGTCGATGCGACTAAAGGAATGTTGGATCAGGCAAGGCACAATGCATCACATTATGATGTCGATATTGAATTTGTAGAGTCCGATGTTCATCATCTTGCCTTTGAGGATGGTACGTTTGATTTGATCGTCACGCGTAATGTGACATGGAATTTAAAAGAGCCTGAAAGCGCCTATCGTGAGTGGTTTAGAGTGCTTAAGAAAGATTGCTGTCTTGTGAATTTTGATGCAAACTGGTATTTGCATCTATTTGATGAAGACTTTAAGCGTGGCTTTGAAGAGGATCGTGCGAATACTCAGCGTTTAAATATTCCTGATCATTATGTGAATACGGATACGGTTGCGATGGCAAAAATTGCGGAAGTATTGCCTTTAAGCCGAATTCATCGCCCACAATGGGATATGAAAACACTTTTAGATATTGGATTCTCGGAGTGTTTAGTTGATACTGCGATTGGAAATACAGTTTGGGATGAAGAAGAAAAAATAAACTACGCCTCTACGCCGATGTTTATGATTGTTGCTAAAAAATAGCCTTGATAAATGACTTATCCCCATGAGTACGGTATGATCTCGACAACCCATTGTTAGGAGTGTTTACATGAAAAAAACGTTCGTTTCACTATTGATCTTTTCTGCATTTTCACTGACTTCCCCTGTATTTGCAGATGCGAAGAATAATGAACTTGATTACGCAAGTACTAAAGATATTCGGGACATTAATCCGCATCTTTATTCAGGCGAAATGGCGGCACAAAATATGGTGTTCGAATCTTTAGTGTTGAACACGAATGAAGGTGTAAAACCTTTTCTAGCAAAAAGTTGGGAGATTTCTCCTGATGGAAAAACGTACACTTTTCATCTAAGAGACGATGTAATATTTACAGATGGCGAACCCTTTAATGCAGAAGCGGTTAAGCTCAATATGGATGCGGTAGTTGCAAATTTTGATCGTCATGCATGGTTAGAACTTGTGCGCCAGATTGATTCCGTTGATGTGATTGACGATTATACGGTTCAGTTAAAACTCAAGAATGCGTACTATCCTACCTTAACGGAGCTTGGGTTAACGCGCCCATTTCGGTTTATCTCTCCTAAAGCCTTTATCGATGGAAAGACTTTTAATGGCGTAAGTAACTATGCAGGAACAGGACCTTGGGTCTTAAAAGAACATAAGAAGAATCAATTTGCAAAATTTGAGGCAAATCCAAAATATTGGGGCAAGAAACCTCAATTAAATGCAGTCGTTTGGAAAGTGATTCCTGATCGTCAAACGCTGTTGCTCTCTTTACAGAAAGGAGATATTCAGCTGATCTTCGGTGCAGATGGTGATATGTTGGATATGGATTCATTTGAAGCGCTTGAAGCGTCAGGTAAGTTGAAAACGTTAATGAGTGATCCGATTGCCTCTCGAGCGATCGTTCTGAATAGTAGTCGTCCGATTACAAAGGATAAAAAAGTCCGTCAGGCACTCGAATATGCCGTCGATAAAGAAGGGATTGCCACGGGTATTTTAGATGGAAGTGAAACGGTTGCCGATACATTAATGGCAAAGACAGTGCCCTATAGCAATATTGATCTCCCTGTGTATCTTTACAATCCCGAGAAAGCGAAAATGCTTTTAGATGAAGCGGGCTGGGTTGTGCCAAAAGGAAAGTCAATTCGTGAAAAGGATGGCGTGCCGATGGAGTTAATGCTCTCTTACAACATCAACAATGCCGCAGAGAAAGATATTGCAGAGTTATTGCAAGACAACTTTAAAGAGATTGGGGTCAAATTAACGATTCTTGGTGAGGAAAAACAAGCCTTTTTAGATCGCCAAAAGAGCGGTGATTTTGATCTCCAATATTCGCTATCATGGGGAACGCCGTATGATCCTGCTTCTTTTGTCTCATCATTTAGAATTCCTGCGCATGCGGATTATCAAGGACAAAAGGGCTTGCCAAATAAAGCTGAAATTGATGCTATGATCGGAGAACTCTTGATTACACCCGATGAAGCCAAACGCCAAGCGCTTTACACAGAGCTATTTACAACGCTTGCGGATGAAGCGGTCTATATTCCTTTAACGTATTCAAGAACAAAAGCGATTCATAGTAGTGATCTTAAGAATGTCGGATTTAATCCGTCTCAGTATGAGATCCCTTTCGAAAAGATGTCATTTTAATCTATCATTAGGCGAGATATGAGACGCTATTTTCTTAAGCGATTATTAATGATGATTCCCCTGACATTAATGATCTCATTTATCGCCTTTCTTTTAATTAATCTTGCCCCTTCTGATCCTGCAGAAGTGGCACTGCGTGTGAATGAGATTGTACCCACGGACGATGCAATCGCAGGAATGCGAGAAGAACTTGGGCTGAATCAGCCATTTTTCCTTCGTTATCTCGTCTGGCTGTGGCGCGTTCTCCATTTTGATTTTGGAACCTCATTTTTAACACGAACCCCTGTCATTCATGAGATTGGCGTTGCACTTCCTGCAACGTTATGGCTTGCCGCAGTTGCGCTGACTTTTATTATTGTCTCCTCATTGATCCTCTCATTTTTATGTGTCGTGCTGAAAAATAGCTGGATGGATAAAGCGATTCGGGGGCTTGTATTTATCTTAACGGCAATGCCAAATTATTGGCTGGGTTTACTCTTAATTTGGGGATTAGCGGTAAAGCTCGATCTATTCCCCGTAAGTGGAATGATGACGCCTCACTCAGTGATTCTCCCCGCATTAACGCTCTCTCTAGGCTATGTCGGTACCTATATCCGGCTCATTCGTGGCACGATGCTCTCTCAACTAGAGCAACCCTATGTCTTTTATGCACGTGCACGAGGGCTCTCAAATCGTCGTATTTTGCTCAAACATGTTTTGCCAAATTCGCTCCATACTTCTTTAATTGCGATTGGAATGAGTATTCCAAAATTAATCGCAGGCACCGTCGTTATTGAGAATATTTTTGCATGGCCGGGGATTGGTCGATTATGTGTGAATGCGATCTTTGGTCGGGATTATCCTATGATCCAAGCTTATATTCTGCTTATGGCACTGCTATTTCTTGCCTTCAATTTTATTTCAGATATTCTTCAGCAAGCGCTTGATCCAAGGCTAAAGAGGGATTATGTTTAAACCACTCCTCTCTCAGCTCAAGCGAGATAAGTTTGCGATGCTCTGTCTTGCGATTATTGTGATTGTCGTGCTTGCAGGTATCTTTGCGCCTTGGCTTGCCCCTCATGATCCGATCCAAACCTCTATCCGCAATAAATATCAGGGTATGAGCTGGAACTATCCGCTCGGGACGGATAATCTTGGGCGCTGTATTTTATCGCGTTTACTATTTGGAATTCGCACAACGGTCTTTTACTCGCTTTTAGCGATGCTCTTAACGTTATTTTTAGGTACGGTCATTGGGATGATCGCAGGTGTCAGTCGTGGCAAAGTGGATGAATTTTTAATGCGAATGTGCGATGTGATGCTCTCTTTCCCTGGGGAAGTGATGATTCTTGCGGTGGTTGGCATTCTGGGTCCTGGTATTGGTAATATTCTCTTTGCTGTAGTGATTGTGAAATGGGCGTGGTATGCACGGATGATTCGCGGTGCGGTGATCCAATATACGCATCAAAATTATGTTCGCTATGCGCAAGTGATTGGTGCACCTCCACTCCATATTTTGAGAAAACATATTTTTCCAATGACGCTCTCTGAGATCATAATTCTTGCAACGGCTGATATTGGAAGCGTGATTTTAATGGTCTCTGCACTCTCATTCTTAGGGCTCGGAGTACAAGCGCCTACTCCTGAATGGGGCGTGATGTTAAGTGAAGCGAAAAACGTCATGGTGCTTCATCCTGAGTTAATGCTTCCTTCTGGAATTGCGATTATCTGTGTAGTTGCTGCTTTTAATGGATTAGGCGATTTCTTACGAGATGTTGTCGATCCCTCTAATCGACGCGAGGGTGATCATGCCTGAGTTACTTAGATTAGAGAACATTTCGGTCATTCATGCACCTAAAGGGGAAAGAATCGTTCAACCTACCTCATTCTCTTTGCGCGCGCATCAAACCTTAGGGATTGTCGGGGAAAGCGGTAGCGGAAAAAGCATGCTGGCAAAAGCGATCATGGGGCTGTTACCTCAAAATTTTAGCGTCTCAGGTAATCTCTATTTTGAAGGGAAGAACCTAACCGAGCAAGATGAAAAATCTTGGCAATCCATACGTGGCAAAGAGATGAGTATGATCGTGCAAAATGCCATGGGCGCGTTTGATCCTCTGAAATCTTTGCAAACGCAATTCATAGAGACGATTCGTATTCATACCCATTGTGATACAAATACCGCTTATACCTTAGCGTGTAATGCCTTAAAAAAGGTCAATGTATTAAATCCTAAAGAGAAATTAGCACTTCGCCCGCATCAATTAAGTGGTGGGCAACTACAACGTATGATGATTGCGATTGCATTGGCATTGCAACCTAAATTGATTATTGCCGATGAGCCGACAACCGCACTTGATGCGATTACACAGTTCGGCATTATCGAGACCTTTAAATCATTAGTAAAAGAGAAACAGAGTTCACTCATCTTTATTACGCACGATTTAGGATTGGTTAGATCACTTGCCGATATCATTGCCGTGATGCATCAAGGAGAAATCGTTGAAATAGGGTCCGCCGATGAATTATGGAATTCCCCAAAGCACCCTTATACAAACTATCTGTTGGAGACTCGTAAGCGATTAACAGACCGCTTTTGTGAGGTGATGAATCAAGGAGGAAAGGATGCTTCTTGAAGTGAATGCCATAGGTAAACGCTATGCTCGCCCGATTCTCGACAATGTAAGTTTTACAATTGAAAAAGGCGAAAGTGTAGGGCTTGTTGGAGAGAGTGGTAGCGGAAAAAGCACGCTTGCACGAATCATAAGCGGAATTGAAAAGCCTGATCAAGGCGATATTTTGCTCAATGGAAAAATGCTCTATAAACGTGAGCATCGGGCAAAAGAGGTCAGTATTGTATTTCAGGATTATACAACTTCCGTCAATCCAACGATGACCGTCTATGCCATGATTAGCGAACCTTTATTGTTGCAAGGTTATTTGCCAAAAGCACTCTTAAAAGAGAACGTTGCAGAACTTCTGAAAAAAGTAGGGCTCTCTCCAGATCTTATGGGGCGTTATCTTTATGAGCTTTCAGGTGGGCAAGCACAGCGGGTTTGTATCGCTCGTGCATTGGCAACGCATCCCTCTCTTATTATTTTAGATGAAGCGATTAGCTCGCTTGATCTCCCAGCGCAAGTTCAGATTTTAGATCTATTAGAGAAACTTCAAGAGGAGTTTGGTATGAGCTATTTTTTTATTACGCATGATATCCAAACTTTATGCTATTTCTGCGATCGGGTGCTCTTCTTTCAGCAACCCAAGATCGTTGCCGCATGTGAAATCCATGAGTTATCAAAGATGACCTATCCCTATGTGAAGCAGCTATTGAAAGCGGTGATTTAATTTTACATTTTGTGAATACGTTGTAACTGATAAAAGTGAATCGCATTGATGTCAAAATCAGATAATACTGTAAAACCATGATGTCCTATTGTCTCATCGTAAACAGTCAATTCTGGTATTGTTGTTTGTAGATCTTTAATCATTTCATAATCATAACCATATCTTGTTTTAAATCGACTATATTCATTGTAGAGTGCACCATGTTTTTGATCAAAAACATGTCGCTTAACTTGATAAATTCCAGATTGTATTCCGGTAATAGATACAATCTTTTTTCGTCTAAAGCTAGAGACCATGTTTTCCTCAACAGAAAGATATGGATTAAAAATAGAAGGATTCAGTAATACGATATAGTAACCATTCTGGTACTCTGTAATTAAATAATCTTCTCCCTTAGCAATGATCGTTCCATCTAACTTATGAAGGAATTTTAATACGAATAAGATTGGGCGAGGCATAAGATAGATATAATAAAGTGCGATTGCATTTACATTAATAAGATAATTTGTAGAAGTCTCTTTTTGGGTTTCTGTATTTAAGGTAATTCCAATTGCAGCAACGTGTCGGCTAACGCCTATAAGTGTCTGGAAGATTAATGCACCTCGGAAGTAAGAACCATTTGTACGCCGAGTATTTCCTGTGAGTGTGTTCCATTCAATGAGATAGGTAGGGATGTTGATATTCAAATGTTTGAGTTGATGTTTGAGCATCTTTGCTTTATTTTCGATATAAGTAATCTCATTCTGTAATATTTCGAAATTGGCATCAAGTTTATCAATAAGGTCATGAAAATTTGCACGAAAAGCGAAAAAATCCAGTGTTCTAAGTGCCTGTTGATGATTTTTCAGTTCGCTGAAGTCATCTTCTTCAATTGCAGGATAGAAAAGACCAACTTTAATATTAGGATTAATGGATTGTATTGTTGTTTTGATTAGATCAAATTTTTCAAAATAATCATGTATATTTACATGTTTATTTTCCGTGTAGTACACAAATTTCCAAGAAGAAATATAATCTACCCCATACGTACAAATGGCGTGTTGGATAAATTGTTTGATTTTGTATATATAGTTCTCTAGATCATTAGTTACATTTTCATGATAAATTCTTGAAACTAAAGATATATTGTTTAAGTGCAAGAATGAAATTGCAATATCACTATTATTATAGGCAGAGTAGGTCGGGTAGTCTTCATCCGTCAAAATGTCTGGTGAAATAATATTTCCTGAAATTAAGTAAGAAACCTCTACATATTGAATAGGGGTAACTTCTTTTAAATGTAAAAGTTGATTTCGTACATTTTCTTTAAGGAGTTCAAGAATATCCCCGATAAAAATAACATAGGTTTGCTCAGGGATATTATCTTTAAATTTATTCTGATGGATATTGATAAGTTGAGATTCAATATGAATAAACTCATCTTGAGGTTCTGGTTTCTCCGCAGTATTGATTATTTTTGCCAATAGAGGAAGCAACTCTTTTGTGCTTACTTGCACTTCTTTAGTATTTGTTTTTCTAACAATTGATTCTTGTTTATTTGGTGTACCATGCTGGGTTTTATGTGTTTTTCTAAATTCACTTGGTGTCATGTGATACTGATTCTTGAAAATCTGAATAAAGGTTTTACTATCAGCAAATCCATGATCCTCAATGAGACGATAAATAGGTTTATTTGTGTTAATAAGATCATAAACAGCATGTTCAAATCGAACTTTTGAAAGATATTGT
The DNA here is from genome assembly GCA_964492525.1 of uncultured Cardiobacteriales bacterium. Taxonomy (GTDB): domain Bacteria; phylum Pseudomonadota; class Gammaproteobacteria; order Cardiobacteriales; family Wohlfahrtiimonadaceae; genus Wohlfahrtiimonas. The sequence goes on along the minus strand of CAZBKP010000013.1, from coordinate 3,197 downwards.
GAAAACCCTAAGCCAACCTCATTTTTAAATAATCGTGATAGATAGGGGATAGATAAGTGCTCTTTTTCGGAAAGATCTTTTAATGTGAGAGGGGTGTGATAATTCGCATTTATCATCTGGACAATTCTATCCATACGATTGCTATATTGAGAAAGAGGTCGATAATCTGCGATATTCTCTTCTTGAAAATAAGAAACAAGTGTAAGCATTATGTTTGAAATAAGATTATTCGCTTCAAGATACATTTCATCATTGGCCTGCAGTTTTGCCATCATCACTTTTGCAATAAACCATTTAAGCTGTTGTAAGGCTTTTCGCTTATATTCAGGGAAATGATCGGCATCAATAATATATTTATATTGAAAATAGTTTTTATAATAACGCGTGAAATAATGGTTAGAAATTTGAAGTTTAATGACAATATTGTTGGTATCGCTTTGTATGCTGTAGTCACTATTACGATTGATTAAAATTAATTCATTTTCACTTACAGTGCCACTAAAGCCATAATTATAAAGCTTTATATTCCCTCTTAGAACGAACAAAAAAGTGATACCAGAATATGACTCTGGTATGTTTTGTTGATATGTATATGTATTTATTTGATATTCAGATAGGTTTTCATCTTTCATAATTAATTTATTCCGATAATAGTCAAAAATATTAAAAATAACCATGGATAATTTTAATATTTTACGCGTTGTTCAAAAATAATATATAAAAAAGACTGATTATTTGTCGATTTAAGTACTCTATGATTAGAAGAATAGTTCTTATAATCGAGCTATTCTTTAAAAACATCTATAAAGGAGCTAGGAAATGAAACAGTTAATCGATGCGATTAAAAAGACAGAGCAAGAGTTTATTGATATTCGACATGATATTCACGCTCATCCAGAAATAGGGTTTGAAGAGCAAAGAACGAGTGATCTCGTTGCAAAAAAACTAGAAGAGTGGGGTTATGAGGTTACAAGAGGCCTTGCAAAAACAGGTGTTGTTGGAACCTTGAAATTGGGGTCAAGTAACAAGGTATTAGGGCTACGCGCTGATATTGATGCGCTTCCTATTCAAGAAGCATCAGGGAAACCTTGGAGTAGTACAATTCCTGGAAAATTTCATGGTTGTGGACATGATGGGCATACTACAATTTTATTAGCAGCTGCTAAATATTTAGCGGAAACAAAAAATTTTGATGGAACATTACATGTGATTTTCCAACCTGCAGAAGAGTTGCTCTATGGTGGAAAAGTGATGGTAGATGATGGTCTATTCAATAAATTCCCATGTGATATGATTTTTGGTATGCACAACATGCCAGGGCATAAAACGGGAGAGTTTTATTTTCGTGATGGGCCAATGATGGCATCTTCAGACACCATTCATATTGAAATAAAAGGTAAAGGTGCCCACGGTGCAATGCCTGAGCGTGGTATTGATGCAACAATGGTGGCATGCTATATCGGTACATCTTTACAAACTATCGTATCTCGTAACGTAACGCCATTTGCACAAACAGTCGTTACAATTGGCGCAATTCAGTCGGGTGAAGCACCTAATGTTGTAAATGACTTTGCGGTTATGAAATTATCTGTTCGCTCTTTAGATAAAGATGCGCGTGAATTAATGCTTAAGCGCATTAAAGAGATTGCAACACTACAAGCTGAGAGCTTTGGTGCGACTGCAGAAGTTAAGCACATTAACGGAAGCCCCGTATTGATTAATGGGAAAGATGCAACTGAATTTGCAAGAAGCGTTGCTGTATCACTTGTTGGAGAGGATAAAGTTCATGAAGGTGTTCAATTCATGGGAAGTGAAGACTTTGCATTTATGCTCGAGAGTAATCCTAACGGTTCTTATTTAATTATCGGTAATGGCGATGAGCCAGGATTCTGTAATGTTCATAATCCAGGTTATGACTTTAATGATGCTTGCATTGTCCCTGCAGCAGCATTCTGGGCAGCATTAACTCAAAAATACCTTCAAAAATAATAAATTTAGATGATATAAATGATAAAGGATTATGTATGACAACTTTAGTACAAGAAAATATGCAAACTAAACAAGAGGCGAAGCCTTTTGTGGGTAATGCAATTCTCACGATAGGCATCGTCCTCGGTGTTTTAACATTTTGGTTATTTGCACAAACTTTATTAGTTGCAGGTCCTGCAATCCAAGCTGATATTGGTATTACAGATGCTGAATTAAGTTTAGCAATAAGCTTAACGGCTTTAACTTCAGGATGTTTTATCGTTGTTGCAGGTGGACTTGCAGACAAATTTGGGCGTATGAAATTTACGTATATTGGTTTTATATTAAGTATTATCGGTTCGTTATTACTCATCGTTGCCCCCAATGCGCTTATATTTTCAATCGGTCGTGTGATTCAAGGGTTTTCAGCTGCATGTATAATGCCTGCAACCTTAGCATTGATTAAAACCTACTATGATGGCTCTGCTCGACAAACAGCATTGAGTTGGTGGTCTGTGGGCTCATGGGGTGGATCAGGTGTCTGTTCTTTAGCAGGAGGTGCAATCGTAAGCTCAATGGGTTGGAAGTGGATCTTCATTTTCTCAATCATCTGTGCAATTGTCGGAATGCTTCTTATCAAAGGAACACCTGAAAGCAAGATGGAAGGTAAAAGTAGCAAATTTGATTACACAGGCTTAGTTGTATTTGTTGTTGGATTGCTCGCTCTTAACATCTTTATTACTAAAGGTAGTGCATTAGGCTGGATGAGTCCGATGATCTTAGGGAGCGCAGGAGTATTTATTGTTGCATTGATCGTTTTCATTGTAGTTGAGAAAAAAACAGGTGATGCCGCGTTTATTGACTTCTCATTATTCAAAAATATGCCATATAGTGGTGCGAGCTTCTCAAACTTTATGTTAAATGCAGTTGCAGGCTCACTCTTTGTTGTAAATACATATATTCAACAAGCGCGTGGATTCAGTGCATTTGAAACAGGATTGCTTTCTATTGGATATTTAATAGCAGTATTGGGAATGATTCCTGTCGGACAATTGATTCTTCAAAAACTAGGTGCTAAGAAACCTATGTTGTTAGGAACAGTTATTACAGGAGTAGGTGTTGCATTAATGGCATTAACATTCCTACCAAAAGTTCCTTATTTGATTTCAGTATCATTAGGATTTATCGGCTTTGGTCTCGGTTTAGGATTTTATGCAACTCCTTCTACG
>CAZBKP010000012.1:7009-17006 GCA_964492525.1 uncultured Cardiobacteriales bacterium | reverse complement strand
TTCGCAGGCGAATAAATCGCTGCACCGAGCCCGACAACTCCATAACAGATATAAGGATTGATATTGGCGAATAGCAATAAAACTCCGATAAGTTTAATTCCATTTCCGACCATTAAAACGCGTGCTTTAGGCTGATTATCGGCAAGTAATCCCACCATTGGCGCAAGTAAAATATAGAAGACAACAAAAGTTCCTTGGAGGATATAAGTACTTTCTCGACCGTATTCAAAGACTTTCAAAAACTCCAATAGAGCAAAGAACAGCGCATTATCCGCAAGGGCTGAGAAGAATTGCGCATTAACGACCGATATAACACCACGATTCCATAAGCGATCAGACACAATATGAGAGTTCATTATTACGCCTCCTCTGCCATTTTAGTAAGAGAGATATAGTCTGTTTTTCCTGTTCCTAAAAATGGGAGCGCTTTAATATGGCGGACATCTTTTGCAACGGCAAGTTCTGTTACCCCTAATCTTTTAGCGGTTGCAGCAATTTCAGAGCGATCAATCTCTGGGTGAGTCGTAAATACAACAAGCGCCTCTCCTTTGGCTTTATCTTTTTTGATAACCGCCGCATGTTGATGCTCTCCATAAGTTTCATTAAATAACTTCTCAGTCACCTCTAATGAGACCATCTCTCCGGCAATCTTAGCAAATCGCTTAGCACGCCCTTGGATCGATAGGAAGCCTTCTTCATCCATCGCAACAATATCACCTGTATCATACCAACCCTCTTCTCCATCATAGGTCGAAGGTTGAAGTACGCCTGGCTGATCATAAAGCAAATATCCCTTCATCAAGTTATTTCCTTTAACTACCAAACGCCCACCCGTTTCGATTCCATCAACAGGGATAAATTTAGCCGACATACCAGGCAGAATTTTACCGATCGTATTCTCTTTATAATTCATCGGTACATTAATTGAAATCACAGGAGAACACTCTGTTGCACCATATCCCTCTAAAATACGGATTCCAAATTTATCTGCCCACGTTTCTTTAACAGAATCTGCAAGTTTTTCCGCACCTGCAACAACATAACGCAATGTTTTAAAATCAAACGGATTCGCAAAGCGAGCGTAGTTCTGTAGAAAGGTTGATGTACCAAAAAGCACGGTCGCCTGTAAGTCATAGATAAGTTCAGGGATCACACGATAATGGAGAGGTGATGGATAGAAAAATGCACGAGAGCCTGAAACTAAAGGTGTTAACATTCCTGCCGTTAAACCAAAAGCATGGAATAGTGGCAATGGCACCATAAAAATATCTTTCGAGGTGAAATCTGCGATTGTTCTAATCTGCTCAACATTGGTTAAGAGAGAGCGATTTGAGTGCACAACGCCTTTTGGCTTCCCTTCAGAACCTGATGTGAATAACACAACAGCTTCATCATCAGGATGATTTTCAGGGAGATATTTAAGTGGATTACGCGAGGCTTTTAATACCCATAATTTATCTTTTAAGGTGAGTTCTTTTCTAATATCTTCTGCATATAACCAATTAATCTCAGGAAATGCATCTACTAAGTACGTGAGCTTTCCCTTTTCTAAAAAAGTGCGTGACGTTAAAATTGTTTTGATCTCTGACGCGGTAATTGCAGCCCCCATGCCATCTACTCCTGCGGTATAATTTAATAAAGCAGAGACACGTTTTGTCGCATTCAACCCTAAAATAGCAGCGGCACTCCCGATCGCATTTGGGAGCAAGACTCCAACACGCTCATTGATGTTAGTATGATGAGAGAGCACTCTACTGATTCCAAGCGCTTTACTAATTAAATCATTATAAGTTTCGGGAGTTCGTCTGATATCTTCCGCACAAAAATGAGAACCGCCAAAGTCTCTCCGAGCATTTAAAACAGCACCAAAAATCGTATTCGTTTCTCTAACCTTTACTCTTAACTCCATTAATGTTTGGTGCGTAAATTTAGCAAGATATTGACGCTTTGCTTTACCAAAAAGATTCTCAGGAATTTTGACCTCAATCGGTGCTTCCATCGTGATTTTAATGGGCGTAAAAAATCTCTGTTTTACAATCCCTTTTAGACGGCCAAAAAAAGTAAAGTCAGCACCATCTATATAGACCGGAATCATCTTCGCTTTTGCGCGATGGGCAATAAAAGCAGCGCCTTCATAGAACTTCATAAAACTTCCTGTCAGCGTAATTCTCCCTTCAGGGAAAATCACGATTGTTCTGCCTTTTTCAACTTCACGAGTGAGGAATTTGATTGTCATCGGATGCAAGCTATCCACAGTGACATGATCTACAAATCGTAGGAAAAGCTTAAAATACCATCTCTCCGCAATCGTTCGGTCAATCACAAAAACAGGCTCTTGAGGTAAATATAGACCCAACAATAAACCATCCAAAAATGATTGGTGATTACAGATCACCACCCCTTTTGTCATAGAAGCTTCAGGATCGATCTTCGCTTCAACTTTGAAGAAAAAATTAAGTAGTGATCTTAGTATATTTTTCATTATGCTCATCCTAAGTTAATAAACTAACCTCATTTTAATAAAACAGTGTTTATTAATCAATGTTTATTTGGACTCTTATTTCCAAAAATACATATCATATTGATTCATATTAGAATTTTAAATAATGTTTTTCATCTGTGTGCATTTTTTATTAGCCCTATAAATATAAATTCATGATACCATTTGATCTCATTTCAACATCCAATGGAGGATCATTATATGAAATTGACGCTAAAAAAATTAGCAATGATTGCAATTTGTTCAGCTGGCCTCTCTTTTGTTCATGCAGAGGATACTAACAAACCTAGCGATACGCCAATTAGCCAATTAGAAACTCAATTTTCAAAACTTCAAGGTCAAATTATCAATAAAAATAATCCTAAAGGCTTTCAACAATTCCGCATGGATTACGCAGAGATGCAAGATCTTGCAAATCCTAATCGCCTTGCTTGGCGTATTTTTTATGATAAACCATCTAAGGGACCCAATGCTGTTTGGTTTGATGCAGTAAAACAAGGGAATTTAGAGGCTGTTAAAGCTATGGTTAATGCGGGAGTAGATATTGAAATAAAAGATGAGGAAAGCTTAGGCCAAACTGCACTTGGATGGGCTGCATTTATCGGGTATGAGGATATGGTTGATTATTTAATTGATCAAGGTGCTGACCTTTGGGCAACAGATCGTGGTGATGTATATAATGTTTTAAAATCTGCAACATTGGGCAAAAATATTAATGTGTTTAAAAAGCTCTATGAGAAGCTAAAAGATAAAACAGATATCAACGACCAAAAATCGGATATGCAAGGGGAAACGATGCTGATCGTTGCGGCAAGTAATAATCGTATCGATATTGTTAAGTATCTTCTTGAATTAGGGGCGAATCCTAATATCGTAACGACTGAGACTGATACTAAGAGCCCTGCATATGACCAAGATGCACTTACTATTTCTTGTGAACGCGGATTAACTGATATGGTGGATCTATTAATTAAAAATGGTGCCATCAATCACCGTACAGGCAAAGCATCTTGTGATGCAAAATAAAATATAACCTAATAAAAAAAGCGCTTTTAAAGCGCTTTTTTTTATTTCTTCTTAGGCCTAAATGCCTTACTAATGATTTCATTGGTTTCGATATAAGGGCCACCAATTAAATCCAAACAGTAAGGAATAGCAGAAAACACACCATGAACGATCGTTGTGCCTTCTTCATCTTTAACTCCGCCTAATGTTTCTTCTATCGCTTTCGGGCGTCCTGGGAGATTCACAATTAAACTGTCTCCTCGGATCACCGCTGTTTGTCTTGAAAGGATTGCTGTGGGCACATAATGCAAACTCACTTGGCGCATGAGTTCTCCAAATCCTGGCATCTCTTTATCCCCTACCGCCAACGTTGCCTCAGGAGTAACATCGCGAACTGCGGGTCCTGTTCCCCCTGTTGTTAAAACAAGAGAGCACCCTTCTTTATCCACAAGCTCTATTAGCGTCTTTTCGATAAGCGATTGGTCATCACTGATAAGTCGTTCCTCGAATATGATGGGCGTGATTACTGCCTTTTCTAGCCATTCACGAAGAGATGGAATTCCCTCGTCTTTATAGACCCCTTCACTCGCTCGATCACTAATAGAAACTAAACCAATTTTAATCATATTATAAGTTCTGCATTAACAATGTAGGGAATACGCCCAAGACAAGAAGCGCTACGACATTAATATTTAATACTACAAGCCCAACTTTACAGCCAGAAATAGACCACTCGCTAACGTCATCCGCTTCATCAAAATACATTACTTTAATCACTCTAAGGTAATAAAAAAGTCCAACGACAGACGCGAGAAGTCCTATAATCACAAGCCATCCATATCCTGCGTAATAGACGTTCATCAAGACAGAGAGCTTTGCAAAAAAGCCCACAAAAGGAGGAATTCCTCCCATTGAGAGCATAACGACACTCATCAATAATGCATACCATGGGTGTTTGCGCCCCAACCCTTTCAGATCAGAAATTTTTTCAATAGCATCGCCATTTTTATTGATATATAAAATGAGTCCAAACGCTGCTGTTGTGGTCAGAGCATAGGTAATTGCATAAAAGTACGCTGAGCTTGCAATAATAGAGTTATCGCCTAAGAACAACCCTAAAAGCATAAATCCAGCGTGAGAGATTGCTGAATAACCGAGCATTCTTCTTATGTTAGTTTGTCTTAATGCAACAAAGTTTCCGATGATAAATGAAATAACCGCTAGAATAGAAAGCATCATCTGCCAAGATGCAAAGATGTTATGCCCTGCGACTAAAAGTAAAGAATAGCCCATGCTAATTGCCGCAATTTTAGGCGCAGCACCAATAAACATGGCAACAGGTGCAGGTGCACCCTCATAAACATCAGGTACCCATGCATGAAAAGGCGCAACCCCTAATTTAAAAGCAATACCTACAACAATAAAGACAATGGCAAAAATTAGAAGGAGATTATTAGAAAGATCATTTATCGCTATTTGACGATAAGCATCACTTATTTTATCTAACTGAAGTGTGCCCGCAGCACCATACATGAGCGCCATACCGAAAAGAAGAATTGCAGATGCCATAGCTCCCATAATGAAATACTTCATCGCAGCTTCCGTTGCTTTATGACTTTCACGATTAAATGCAACCAATGCATACATTGGGAGTGACATTAACTCAAGCCCTAAATAAATCATTAACAAGCTATTTGCGGATACAAGAACAAGCATTCCAATCGTTGAAAGTAGAATGAGAATATAGTATTCACTCTTTGCTAATCCGTTTTGAGTAAGCTTACTCACGCTATAACACAGTCCTAAAAAGACAACGATTAACATCGTCGCCTTCAAAAGATTCGTTGCGTAAGAGTAAGTGACTTCATTCAACCAATAGTAGGTAGAGGCACCGCTATTGGCAAGCAGAGCCTTCCCGACAAAAATTAAAATAAAAGCGCCGACAAGTCCGATTAACGAAGTAATATGAATTACTTTCATACAGATTGATTTCATAAAACATTCCATCAATAAGATTGCAATCACAATCACTGCTAAAAAGATTTCAGGTAAAATTGAGATGAAGTCCATCATTGTAAACTCATTTATCATAGTCAGATATCCTTCCTAAAACTGTCCGCTTGTACTTACCGCAGGAATATATTGCAATAAGTGGTCAATAGAAGCTTGCATAACATTGGCTAAAGGCGCTGGCCATACACCAATTAAAACGATAAATATTGCAAGAACCGCCAATAAAAGGTATTCACGATTATTAATATCTTTCATCTCTCTGACATGCTCATGCACAATATCGCCTAAGATGACGCGCTTCGTTAACCAGAGATTATAGGCTGCGCTTAATACTAATGAAGAGGCAACCGCAATTGTAATATAAATACCATAATGGAAGCTTGCCATTAACACCCAGAATTCACCGATAAATCCAGAGGTTCCTGGGAGTCCTGAGTTCGCCATTGCAAAGAAAATAAAGAATGCACCAAAGATAGGCATTGCATTAATTACGCCACCATAATCTGCAATTTGACGAGAGTGAATGCGATCATACATCACACCAATCGACAAGAACATTGCCGCAGAAACAAAACCATGAGAGATCATTTGCATCATTCCGCCTTGAATTGCCATTTGACTTGCAACGACATCGCCATTATTAAATGCCATCGGCAATGTAAAACCGAGCGTGACAAATCCCATATGCGCAATTGAAGAGTAAGCAATCATTTTCTTCATATCTTTTTGGATCAATGCAACGATAGAAATATAGATAATGGCAATAATACTTAATGCAATCACTAATCCTGAATAATACGCCATTCCTTCAGGAACGATCGGCATCATAAAACGCACAAAGCCATAACCACCAATTTTCAACGTAATTGCTGCCAAAATAACAGAACCACCTGTCGGCGCTTCTACGTGAGCAGAAGGCAACCATGTATGAACAGGAACCATCGGGACTTTGACTGCAAACCCTGCCAAAAAGGCTAAGAAAATCCATTTTTGGGCGCTCAGGGATAATTCAATATTTGAGAACTCAATGATATTGAATGTATCTGAGGTTGACTGCAGATGAAGGTAAATAATCGCAACCAATAAGAAGATCGAACCTAAAAACGTATAAAGGAAAAATTTAAGCGCAGCCGTAACGCGTTGTGGCCCACCCCAGATCCCAATAATAAGGAACATTGGGATTAGCATGGCTTCAAAGAAAATATAAAATAGTACTGAGTCAACTGCAGCAAAAACGCCGTTCATTAACCCTGCCATAATTAAAAATGCTGCATAATAGTGATGACGTTTGTAAGTAATGACATCCCATCCTGCAATCACAACGATAACCGTCATGAAGCTTGTTAGGAGAATAAATGGCATAGAAAATCCATCTACCCCAAGTGCATAATTAATGTTAAACGCAGGAATCCAACCCGCTAACTCTGTAAACTGCATGGATGCTGTTGATGAATCAAAAGCGCCATACAGCGGAAGAGAACACAACAAGGTAATAATCGATGCAACAAGCGCAAATAGTCTTACTTTTGCAATATTTTTATCCCCGAGGAACATCGTTATCGCCCCACCAATAATGGGGAGCCAAATAACAAGACTAAGCCATGGTATATTTTGAATACTCATTGATTAATTCCTAATAAAAAATAATTACAAAAGTCATAAGTGCAACCACACCAATCGCCATTAAAAAGGATGATTGATATAAATGCCCTGTTTGCAAACGTCTAAAAATACCACCCAAACGTTGCATTAATGCAGCAGATCCGTAGACAATCCCTTGATCAATGACAAGATCATCCACATATTTCCAAAGGCGCTTTCCGATTAAAACGGCACCATTTGCGATTACCTTCTGATTAAAGTCATCAAAATAGTATTTATGTTCCACCAATTTCATAATTCCTAATTTCTCTAATGCTTTTGTATACACCGCTTCAAACATTGGTTTTTTAAGGTAGATGAACCAAGCAAGAACAACACCTGCCGTTGCTAACCAAACAGGTAAAGAGATAAATCCATGAAGTGCCATTTGCCAAGCACCGTGGAAAGCCTCACCAACGTCTGCCATAGCATTATGATCCGAGCGAATAAAGAGCGATTCTTTTAAGAAACTACCCGTCATCATTCCTTTAGCGGTAAAAATTCCAATCACTACAGAAGGGATCGCTAACAAGATAAGAGGGACCGTTATCACCCACGTTGACTCTTTTGGCTCATGAGCAAGGTAACCGTCTTTATGCTCATGCTCACCAAGATTATGATCCACTGAATAACGAGGTGTGCCATGGAATACCAAGAAATAGAGTCTAAATGAGTAAAGTGCAGTAAAGAACACCCCTAATATCAATGCAAAATAAGCAAATCCACTTCCAAATAGAGTGCTATGTTCTATCGCAAGAATAATCGCATCTTTTGAATAGAACCCTGAAAATAATGGCGTACCAATCAGCGCAAGAGAACCGAGTAAGAACGTGATCCACGTTATCGGCATTCGTTTTCTCAAGCCACCCATATATCGTATATCTTGCCCGTGATGCATTCCCATAATCACCGATCCTGCGGCTAAAAATAGGAGTGCTTTAAAGAACGCGTGCGTCATTAAATGGAACGTTGCCGCAGAATAGGCAGAAGCGCCTAATGCTGCCGTCATATATCCAAGTTGAGAGAGCGTTGAATAAGCAATGACGCGTTTTATATCATGTTGGAACAAACCTAACAGCCCCATAAAGAGTGCCGTAATTGAGCCAATAATCATGATGAATGAAAGAGCTGCATCCGACCACTCAAATACAGGCGACATTCTCGAAACCATAAAGATTCCTGCGGTGACCATTGTTGCTGCATGGATTAAAGCAGAAATAGGCGTCGGTCCTTCCATTGAATCAGGAAGCCATACATGCAACGGAACTTGTGCAGATTTACCCATTGCACCAATAAATAAGAAGATGCTCGCGAATGTTAATACATTCCACTCGGTACCTAGAAATGAGAATTGCTGTGTTGTAATTGAGTCTGTATTGCGTTGAATTTCGCTAAAAATTGCATCGTAATTAAACTGCCCTGTCAAATAGACGATACAAGAAATTCCAACAATAAAGCCAAAGTCACCAACACGATTCACAAGAAATGCTTTCATATTCGCATAGGTTGCCGTGGGTTTTTTATACCAAAAACCGATCAAAAGATAAGAGACAAGTCCTACCGCTTCCCATCCAAAAAACAACTGCATCAAGTTATTTGACATGACAAGCATCAACATCGAGAAGGTAAAGAGAGAAATATAACTAAAGAAGCGATTATATCCAGGGTCACCTTTCATATATCCAATCGAAAAAATATGAACCATCAGCGATACTGAGGTCACGATTACCATCATCATGACGGTTAAATTATCGATTAAAAAGCCGACAGAAACAGAAATTTCACCCACACTCATCCATTGATAAATATCTTCATTAAAGATTCCTACATCACCTGAAAGATGTATACAAAAAGCATAAAGTGCGAGACATGTTGAAATAATCATTAAGCCTATTGTTGTCGTATGAGCTACACGGTTCGAAATCATTCGGCAGAAAAGACCTGAGATCGCTGCACCGATAAGGGGTAAAAATGCAATTAATAAGTAAATTGTTTTCATTCCATTATCCTTTTAACTCATCAAGTTCATCAACATTGATTGTTTTTCTCTGTCTAAAGAGTAAAACAAGGACTGCAAGCCCAATCGCAATTTCAGCAGCCGCCACCGCAAGAACGAAAAACACAAATACTTGTCCTGCAGGATCACCTGAAGTTGGCACCACAAAGTTGCCTGAAAATTTAGAAAATGCGACAAAAAGGATATTCGATGAAAGAAGCATCAATTCAATTGACATCAAAAGAACAACAAGGTTTTTTCTATTGATAAAAATCCCCGCCATTCCGATACAAAATAGAATACTTGCAAGCATGACATAATCTGTGACTACGAGTTGCATGAGTCTTTCTCCTCTTTAGGGTTCGGTGCCGTCTCTAATTTAGAGGACTCCATTTTAATAATTTTAAGGCGATCCTCTTTTCTTGCACTTAACTGTTCTGGAATCGGCATATACTTAGTATAAGCACGCTTAGGTCGCAAGGTTAAGCTGATTGCAGCAATCATTCCAACTAATAAAATGAGTGCAACGATCTCAAATGCATAAAGATAATTCGTATATAAAAACAGTCCAAGCTCATGCGTATTACTATAATTTGCTGAAACATCCTCAGGAATGACCTGTGCAACCGAAGTGTATTTATCCACAAAAATGCTATTTTTACCGACAAAAACCATTCCCATTTCTACAACCATCACAAGCCCCAGAAGGACTCCTAATGGCATATATTTGGCAACTCCTTGTTTTACCGTTTCGACAGAAACATCGATCATCATCACCACAAACAAAAAGAGCACCATCACCGCCCCAACGTAAATCACAATGAGGGACATCGCCAAGAATT
>CAZBKP010000012.1:0-6909 GCA_964492525.1 uncultured Cardiobacteriales bacterium | reverse complement strand
AAGAGCACCATCACCGCCCCAACGTAAATCACAATGAGGGACATCGCCAAGAATTCCGCTTGGATCAATAACCAAAGTGCGCTTGTCGTTACAAAGCAGAGCACTAAGTGCATCACTGCTGTAACAGGATTACGCGCAGTAATAACTCGTAATGATGCATAGATCAAAACTAAAGAGAAAATATAAAATAAAACTTTAAGTAACATATCATCTCTCCTTAGCGAAACTTAGCATCCGCGGCACGATCTTCAGCAATTTGTGCTTCTAGTCGATCCCCGAGTGCAAGTAATTTCTCTTTTGTCATAATATTGTCACCTTTCTGCTCCATGTGATACTCGAAGGTACGTGTCAGAACAATAGAATCAACAGGACACGCTTCTTCACAGAGCCCACAAAATACACATTTAAAAAGATCAATATCATAGCGTTTTGTTCTACGAGTTCCGTCCTCGCGCTCTTCTGACTCAATATTGATCGCAAGTGCAGGACACGCTGATTCACATAATTTACAGGCGATACAACGCTCTTCTCCATTCGGATATCGACGCAGGGCATGTAATCCTCTGAACCGAGGAGATTGAGGTGTTTTTTCCTCAGGATAGCTCACCGTAATTTTAGGGCGCAACATATAGCGAAAAGTAATCGCCATTCCTTTACGAAGTTCTAGCAAACTAAAGGTTGCATAATATGATTTTAATTTCTTAAACATTGTAATAATCCTTTGCCCTTTGCATTATTTAAACCAAAAATTGATGCCAAACGCATGCAATAAGACAATGACAAAAATCCACACGATAGAGAGCGGAATAAAGACCTTCCAACCTAAACGCATAATTTGATCATAACGAAATCTTGGGAAGGTTGCCCGAATCCAAATATAAGTAAATAAGAAAAAGGACATCTTAAGCAATAACCATATAATACTGCTCTGCCCAATCACAGGAATCGATTTAAGTCCTGGAATATCTGCAAAAGGCGATAACCAACCTCCGAAGAACAAGAGTGATGCAAGCGCTGCTATCAAAATCATATTGGCATATTCTGCTAGGAAAAAGCAGGCGAACCCTGTTCCTGAGTATTCAACATGGAATCCTGCAACAATCTCAGATTCACCTTCTGCAAGATCAAAAGGTGCTCGGTTCGTTTCTGCAACCCCTGCAATAAAATAGACGACCGCCATGGGTAGAAGCGGAATAAAATACCAGCCAAAAATTCCCGCCCCTGATTGTGCTTGAACGATTTTTGTAAAGTTAAGAGAGCCTGAAAGCATCACAACCGTAATCAATGCAAAGCCCATCGCAAGCTCATATGAGATCACTTGCGCACCACTTCTAACCGCACTGATCATTGCATACTTAGAGTTCGATGACCAACCTGCAATGATAATCCCATAAACACCTAATGACGTCATCGCAAGAAGATAAAGAAGCCCCGTATCCATATTAGAACCCACAAGCCCTTCTCCAAAGGGAATGACCGCCCATGCGGCAAAGGCAGTTGTAACGATAATAAGAGGTGCTAAGATAAAAAAGATTTTATTCGCAGAAGAGGGAATCACCCACTCTTTAAAAATCATTTTAATTAGATCCGCAAAAGGCTGTAAAAGTCCTTTAGGCCCGACACGATTCGGCCCGATACGCACATGCATATATCCTAAAATCTTACGTTCGGCATAAGTCATATAGGCGACCCCAATGACAACAGGAAGCACAACCGCCAAGGTTTTCAGTAACGCCCAAACTAAAGGATAAAATATGATTGCTTTGATAATTTCCATACGATCCTCCTATCCTTTAATTTCACGGTAGTAATCAACAGAAGCACCAAACTCTCTCGGCACTCGAATGCACTCTTTTGCCATCTTTTCCGTCGTACGAACAGCAAATTCCACCTCACCAATTTTCCACGCACGTTTTTCTTCAGTCAAATGCTGAGGATTTAATGTCACTCGTTGCTTTGCGGCTAAAGGTGTTTGCTGGAGTGAAAGCGATCGACGAGTATACGCATCTGTTGAGTAAATTGAAACAACAGGAATCGCGATTTGAACAGTATCCATTGGTGACAGATGAACGGTTCCAATATTTGTAAAATTATTATAGGTATTTATTGGCTCGACAGGACTTTCTTTAAGAATTTCATCCGTACTCACGTAATCAAATCCCTCTAACTCAAACTGATTCCCTAAGACACGAAGCACTTTCCATAGCGGTTTTGCTTCAAACATGGGCTCAGATGCTGCGATAACGCTTTGACACTTACCTTCAATATTCACCAATGAACCATCCGTCTCTCCCCATGCTGCGATCGGCAATGCAATGGTTGCGAGCGAACGCTGAACTTTTGAAAGGAATGGCGTGAAAGTAATCACCGCATCCGCTTGTTTTAAAGCATTTAACGTATCTTTCTTTGCAATAAAATCTAATTCTGGATCGATCGCGCCGACAAGTAGATAGCATTTCCGTGGAGACGTCACCATTGAAACACTATTTAAAGCATCTTGATGAGTACCAACCAATCCATTTAGAGAGGCACCTGTCGCATTGGCGCCTTCAGAGAAATAACCAAATTTCGCATGAGTCATCTCAGCGATTGTTTGTACAAGTTGCTGAATCACAGAAAATTGCGGATGACTCACGGCATCTCGACCGATCACTATCCAGTGTTTTTCACCATTTACCAGCTGTTTTATTAACGTCTGAACGGCTTCTGTTTTTAATTCTTTTTGTGCTAACTTTGCAAACTCAGAAGATAATGTTTTATCTTTAAATTCAGCAACTCCCTCTGCGATCGTTGCTAAAAGAGGAACCCATGATTGAGGCGCTAAGATAATTTCTGCGTTCATTCCATGAAGTTGATCCGTATTGTAGCTATTTAAAAGCGCTACTTTAGCGCCCTTTTTAACAGCCTCTCGAACTTCTATTGCAAGAACAGGAACTTCCATTCTAGGATCAGCACCGACTAGAACAATAGAGTCCAATGAAGAAACCTCAGAAATGGCAACGCCTAACCCTCTAAAATTAGGTTCATTGCTATCATTACTAAAATCGAGCTGATTAAATCTTGAATCAACATGAACGATCTTAAGCGCTGTTAATAATTTTTTTAGTAAAAACTGCTCTTCAACTGTTGTGGATGGAGAGACCAAAACGCCGATTTTATCCGCGCCATATTTCTCAATGACCCCTTGAATCGTAAGCTGTGTTGCTTTTAGCGCATCCATCCAATTTGCACGTTCAAGTTGCTTTCCTTTATTCATAATCATTGGGGATTGTAGACGGTCTTCGCTAAAATTCGCTTCACAGCTAAAACGATCACGATCCGCAATCCATACGCTGTTAATCTCTGCATTCTCACGAGAAACGACTCTCGCAATTTTGCCTCGTAGCGTATGAATCATCGTATTCGTTCCTAAACCATCATGAATACTTATAGAGGGATGGTTTTTGTATTCCCAAGGGCGCCCTTGATATTTTGAGGGTTTTGCAGTAAGTGCACCCACAGGGCAAAGATCTATAATATTGGCAGAAACTTCTGATGCAAGGGAACGCTCAACATACGTTGAAATTTCTAAGCGATCTCCGCGATCTATCCCACCCAATTCACGAAGCCCTGCAATCTCTTCGCCATAACGAACACAACGCGTACATTGAATACAGCGGTTCATAAAAGTCTCAACAAGTGGACCAATGTCATTCTTAGGATAGGTACGTTTTTCTTCTGTGTAACGAGAGAGATCATCTCCAAACTGCACGGCATTATCTTGGAGTTCACACTCTCCACCTTGATCACATATAGGGCAATCAAGCGGATGATTGATCAATAAAAACTCCATTACAGCCTTTTGCGCTGCGCGTGCTTTTTCACTTCGCGTACGAATCACCATTCCATCTGAAATGGTCGTTGCACAGGCAGGTGCAGGTTTTGGCATTTTTTCAATATCGACAAGACACATTCGACAACTTGCGGCAATGGATAATTTTTGATGATAACAAAAGCGAGGAATTGGAATTCCTGCATGATCTGCAACGTCAATCAAACGTGCCCCTTCAGGTGCTTCTATTTTTTGACCATCAATTTCTATTGTGAGCATTTTCTTTTCAGTCATTATTCTGCCCCCTCAACCATGCTACGTCCGTGTTCGATGTAATAAGAAAACTCATGACGATAGTGTTTGATAAAACTCAATACAGGCATCGCTGCTGCATCGCCTAATGCACAGATCGTTCTACCCATAATATTATTCGCAATATGATCTAAGCGATCTAAATCTTCAGGAACGCCTTCGCCTTGTAAAATACGATCGACAACCCGATAAAGCCACCCTGTTCCTTCTCGGCACGGCGTACATTGACCGCAAGATTCACTAAAATAAAACTTAGATAAACAGCGTAGTGCCTTTACCATATCTGTTGTTTCATCCATTACGATGACAGCACCCGACCCAAGCATAGATCCTGTAACTTTAGCAATGGAATCGTAGTCCATATTCGCTTGCATCATTAACTCAGCAGGAACGACAGGAACTGAAGATCCGCCCGGAATAACCGCTTTAAGTTTTCGCCCTTTCCAAACACCCCCTGAAAGTTCCAAAAGATCTTTAAAAGGCGTTCCTAATGCAATCTCATAATTCCCCGGCTTTTCCACGTGCCCTGATACTGAAAACAATTTCTGTCCTCCCGCACCGGGTACACCTAAATTTGCAAACCACTCTGCACCATTACGAACAATTCTACCCACTGATGACAGTGATTCCGTATTATTAATGGTTGTTGGCTTGCCATACAAACCTACAGCCGCAGGAAAAGGCGGTTTGAATCGTGGCTGCCCTTTTTTTCCTTCTAAGGATTCAAGAAGCGCCGTTTCCTCTCCACAGATATACGCTCCCGCACCTAATGCGGGATGAATATCAACAGAAATTCCGCTATTTTGTATATTTTCACCGAGAAGACCCGCTTCATATGCTTCTTTAAGGGCATTTTCGAATCGCTGAAAGGGTTCATCCATAAACTCACCACGCATATAGTTATAAGCGTTTCTAACGCCCATCGCATAGCTCGCAATCGCCATTCCTTCAACCAAGGCATGCGGATTAAATCTTAGAATATCTCGATCTTTACACGTTCCTGGCTCAGATTCGTCTGAATTACATACCAAATAGCGGGTAATCCCCTCTCCTTTTGGCATAAATCCCCATTTTACGCCTGTAGGGAATCCTGCACCACCCCGACCTCTAAGCCCAGATGCTTTAACAATATCGATCACTTCTTGAGGAGACAATTCACCTTTGAGGATCCGCTTCCATGCATCATATCCACCCAAAGATTCATACGTTTTTATTGACCAAGGTGCATCGTGCCCAAGTGTAAAATAGCAAACTTGATTCATTTCCATTAATGCGCCCCCTTATCTTTTTGTTGGGCGATCTTTTCTAAGATTTCATCAATTTTATCGATCGTAATATTCTCATAGTACACATGATTGACCTGAACGGCTGGCGCGCTACTACATGCAGCAAGGCACTCTTCCTCTTTTTTGAGGTAAAAAAGTCCATCAGATGTTGACTCCCCCGCCTTAATTCCTAATTTCTCTTCAACATGTGCGAGAATCTTCTCTCCTCCTCTCAACATGCAAGAGATATTGGTACAAATTGAAATCGCATTTTTGGCACATGGCTTTGTTTCATACATTGAGTAAAAACTCGCAACCTCATACACTGCAATCGGGGGAATCTCTAAATAATCCGCAACCGCATCCATCAGTTCTGTTGTTAAATACCCACCATTATCATGCTGGACTTCTCTTAATGCAGCCAATAATGCGGATTGCTTACGATCATCTGGAAAATGAGCCAACCATTTATCAATCTCTTTTTGTGACCGCTCTGTCAATATATTTTTTGTTCCCATAGCATCAACCTTTATTCGACAAATCTAATATTTATCGATCAATATCACCAAATACTAGATCTAATGTACCAATGACTGCAATCAAATCCCCTAACAAATGACCTTTTGCCATCTCTTCCAATGCTGCAATATGTGCAAATCCTGCAGCACGAACTTTTACACGATAGGGTTTATTCGCACCATCTGAAACCATGTAAATCCCCATTTCACCTTTAGGATGCTCAATGGCGGTATAGACCTCTCCCTCAGGAACACAATAACCTTCTGAAAAGAGCTTAAACTGCTGGATCAATGACTCCATCGACTCTTTAAAATCTTCTCTTTTAGGAGGTGTTACAGGCGTATTTTCTGCCATCACAGGCCCTGGGTTTTCTCGTAACCACTTCACACATTGCTTGATAATATGATTCGACTGACGCATCTCTTCGCAACGCACCAAGAATCTATCATAGCAATCCCCGTTCACACCCACAGGAATATCAAAATCCAAATATTCATACGCTGCATACGGCTGGGTTTTACGAAGATCCCATGCGATTCCTGAACCTCGCAACATAGGCCCTGTAAATCCAAGCTCTAATGCTCTTTCGGGAGACACTACACCGATCCCCACTACACGCTGTTTCCAAATCCGATTATTATTTAAGAGCGTCGCGTATTCATCAAGATGGATATCAAAATCCTTTGTGAATCCTTCGACAAAGTCCAAAAATGACCCGCGCGTTGAGTTCAATTTATCCACACGCTTTTGATTTCTGAACTTATTCACTTCATATTTTGGCATTGTATCTGGGATATCTTTCGCGACTCCACCCGGACGATAATAGAACTGATGAATCCTTGCACCTGCTGCGGCCTCACACATATCCATAAGATCTTCGCGATCACGGAAAGCGTATAGCATAATCCCCATTGCACCTAAATCAAGACCATGGGATCCAAGCCACATCAAATGATTTTGCAGACGAAAAATCTCATCAAACAACGTTCTAATATATTTGGC
>CAZBKP010000011.1:14755-17168 GCA_964492525.1 uncultured Cardiobacteriales bacterium | reverse complement strand
GTTATACACTGCAACTTCGCCAATTTGGATATTCATTAAATTTTTAGTTGATATTTTTAATAAAGCATTTGATTGGTTAAATAATTTCTATCGATCAGTCGTACATCATATCCTTGTAAAACCAATTCTCATGGTTGCATCTATTGCTGTTTTTGCTGGAATGATTATGGGAATCATTTGGGGCTTCTCACGCCTTCCTACGAGCTTCTTACCTGATGAAGACCAAGGAATTATGCTCGGAATGTTAATCGGTCCTGATGGTACCTCTCTCAACAATACGGATGAAATTCTGTCGGATATTACAAAGTATATTTTGACGAATGAAAAGGATACGATTGATTCTGTTATGTCAATTTCAGGGTTCAGCTTCTCAGGTTTAGGAGGACAGCATGGTATCTTCTTCTTGAAACTCAAAGATTGGAAAGAGAGAACGACTCCTGATAAAAAAGTAGATGCAGTTGTTAAACGGTTACAAGCCCATGTTTCTACAATCCAAAGCACACAAGGTTATGTACTTGTTCCACCAGCAATTATCGGATTAGGCACATCTTCTGGTGTATCATTTACGTTACAAAATATTAATGGCCAGTCTCATGATGAGTTTATGGGCTCTATTATGAAATTTATTGGAATGTCTGCTCAAGGAAAGACACTCAACTTTTCAACATTTAGACCAGGAAGCCAATTTGATGGACCTCAACTTCATGTCGAAGTCGATCAAGAAAAAGCACGTGCTCTACAAATCACGGTGAATGATATCAATAACTCTCTTGCAATTGCATGGGGAAGTTTATATGTGAATGACTTTGTTGATAGAGGTCGTATTAAGAAAGTAATGCTTCAAGGAGATACCTCTTATAGGATGCAAGCAGAAGATTTCAATAAGTGGTATGTACGAAACAATATTGGAAAAATGGTTCCCTTCTCTGCTTTTGCTTCTACAAAATGGGTACAAGGACCGACACAGCTAAACCGTTTTAATGGATTCTCTGCATTCCCAATGTCAATTTCTGCAAAACCTGGATTAAGTACAGGTGATGCAATGGCTGAAATTGAATCGATCGTTAAAAATCAACTTGATGGTATTCGCGTTGAATGGACAGATACCTCATATGAAGAACGAGCTGCTGGAAATACACAAACGATGCTTTATGCTGTTTCCATTTTTGTTATTTTCTTAAGCCTTGCCGCTCTTTATGAGTCTTGGTCTATTCCTTTTGCTGTACTTTTCACTCTTCCTACAGGGGTAATCGGTGCGATTACGATCGCAAATCTATTTGGTATTGAAAATGATGTTTACTTCCAAGTTGGGTTATTGACAGTACTGGGATTAACCTCAAAAAATGCCATCTTGATTATAGAATTTGCTAAAGATCTTGCACATCAAGGAAAAGGAATTATTGAGGCAACTGTTGAAGCTGCTCACTTACGTCTTCGCCCTATTGTCATGACATCACTTGCATTTGGTTTAGGTGTTCTACCAATGGCAGTAAGTTCAGGTGCAGGCTCTGCCGCACAAAATATTGTGGGTAGAGTTGTTATTGGAGGAATGATCGGAGGAACATTGTTTGTTCTACTCTATGCTCCAGTATTCTTTGTTATAATCGGTAGAGAGAAGAAAAAAGTAGCAACTGCATAATAGCCCTTTACTTTAATACACAATAAAAAAACCTTGGATTTTACCAAGGTTTTTTTATTGCTATTATTAAGTTAATTAAGAAATTCTTGCGCCAGGCTTTAACTCACTTAATGTTGTTAATAGAGATAGGCTTCCCTCTATTTCTGCAGACAAAATCATTCCTTCACTTACGCCAAAACGCATTTTTCTAGGTGCAAGGTTTGCCACAACAATCACATATTTTCCAATAAGTAGTTCAGGAGCATCATAAAATTGACGAATTCCAGAGAAAATATTGCGAGGCTTCTCTTCTCCAAGATCCACCTTAAATGCAAGTAATTTGTCGGAGCCTTCGACTAATTGGCAATCAAGCACTTTTCCCAAACGAAGATCAAGTTTAGCAAAATCATCAATCGAGATCACGCCATTAGATGCATCCTCTGTAGAGTCAACTTTCTTTGGCTCTGTGTTCTCTTTTTTATTGCTTTTGGGAGCTTCGGTAACTTTTAAAGACTCTTTATTCTTTTCGACCATCGCATCCAACTGCTTCATCTCAATGCGCTTCATGAGATGCTCATAGCCATTAATCGATTGCTCCTCTATGCTACGGTTACAATCCTCAAAGCAAGAGATTTCAGTATTCAAATATGAGGCAATTTTTTGCGTTGTTATCGGTAGTACGGGATGCAGATAGATGCTCAACAAACGAAAAGCTTCTAAATAGCTTGTGCATAAAGCATGTAAGCGAGGTAATGCACTTTCATCTTTAGCAAGTTCCCATGGCTTTGTTGCATC
>CAZBKP010000011.1:0-14655 GCA_964492525.1 uncultured Cardiobacteriales bacterium | reverse complement strand
AAGATAAGAGCGTGCGGTAATAAACGTACCCCGAGACTTACTCATTTTAGCGCCATTTACGGTAATAAACCCATTCACAGCATATTGTGTAGGAAGTCGATACCCCGAGAACTCAAGCATTGCAGGCCAAAAAAGCGTATGGAAATACATAATATCTTTTCCGATAAAATGCACCATCTCTGTGCCCGCTTGATCTGCTGCTTCTCGCTCAATAAATTCATTCAATTTCACATTCGAGTGCTTACTTGCGTAATTCGCTAAAGATGCCAAATAACCTACAGGCGCATCTAACCAAACATAAAAATATTTATTCTCTTCATTCGGAATTGGAAAGCCGAAATAAGGTGCATCACGAGAGATATCCCAATCAGATAATTTATTTTCTCCCTCTTCACCAATCCACTCTTTCATTTTATTCGCAGCTTCGGATTGAAGACGGTCGTTATTTGCGAGGAATGATCGTAAAAATGCGACACATCGTGGATCTGAGAGTTTAAAGAAGAAGTGCTCAGATCCTTTCATTACAGGTCGTTTTCCTGAAACAACAGAGAAGGGATTGATCAATTCTGTTGGCTGATATACGCCCCCACACACTTCGCAGTTATCGCCATATTGATCTTTGGCATGACACTTTGGACATTCACCCTTAATAAAACGATCAGGGAGAAACATCTGCTTCTCTTCATCAAAGAACTGCTGAATCTCTTTGGTTTCAATGAGTCCTGCTGCCTTTACTTTTAAATAGATATCTTCTACGAATTTACGATTTTCTTCACTATGCGTTGTGTAATAATTGTCAAAGCTAATATGAAAATCAGTAAAGTCCTGGAGGTGCGCTTTATGTGCACGAGAGATCAATTCTTCTGGCGTAATTCCCATAGACTCCGCACGAATCATGATGGGCGTACCATGTGTATCATCGGCACAAATAAAATAGAGCTCATTGCCATTCATTCGATGAAAACGCGCCCAAATATCGCCCTGAATGTATCCCAACAAATGCCCTAAATGAATATCTCCATTCGCAAAAGGGAGTGCATTTGTCATAAATATTCGTCTTTTTCCTGTTGTCATACTTTTTCCAATTGTTTTACGCTAAACATAACAATGTAGTATATCACTACGATTCTTATTTACGAGATAAAAGGACAACTGCTTGTGCTGCAATTCCCTCTTCCCTACCTACAAAGCCAAGTTTTTCTGTTGTGGTGGCTTTGACATTAACATCGTCTAAATTAATTTTTAGTACTTCTGCAATATTCGCTTCCATTTTTGATTTATATGGCATCAATTTGGGATTTTCCGCCATGATTGTAATATCAATATTATTGATGAAAAATCCTTTCTCTTTCACGCGATCATACGCAGATTTTAAAAGTAGTTGGCTATCTGCATCTTTATATTGGGGGTCCGTATTGGGAAATAACATACCAATATCGCCACATTTCGCCGCTCCTAGTATTGCATCGGTGAGTGCATGAAGCACAACATCTCCATCTGAATGCGCCAAAAATGCCTTGCAATAAGGAATTTTTACACCTGCAAGAATGACAAAATCGCCCTCTTTAAAAGTATGAACATCGAACCCCAATCCTACTCGCATGCTTCCCGCTCCTCCATAATCCATTGCATCATTTTTAAATCAAAAGAATGTGTAATTTTAAAATTTTGTGGATCTCCCTGATAAATTTTGGGGTGATATCCTAGATTTTCAACGGCAAAAGCTTCATCCGTTATTTCTAATCCTTGTGAAAAACACGTTTTATAGGCGCTTTTTAACACCCCATAGCGGAACATTTGTGGCGTTTGTGCTAAATATATTCGGGCACGCTCCAGTGTGTTTGAGATAGTTTCCTCTCCCACACATTTAACCGTATCTACGGCGGGAAGCGCCATAATCCCTCCCACAGAAGAGGAATCAGAGGTGACATCATGAATAAATTGATTTAATTGATCACGTTTTAACCCTGGCCGTGCCGCATCATGTACGATCACCCAATCGTCATCCGTCAACTGATTTTCTAAATAAATTAACCCATTTAGAACGGTGCTTGCACGACTTTCTCCCGCCTCATAACGTTGAAAAAAGTCTTGATCCATTTGGATTTGATCAAAATAACAATCCTCTTTTGCAATCCCTACGACTCCAAAGCTAACCTGCGTGGATGCGCAAAATAGTGATAATGTCACTTCTAAAACACGCTTGCCATCATAGAGTTCTAGATATTGTTTGGGTATTTCCCCACCCATTCGTTTTCCTACACCTCCTGCAGGAATAATGACCGCAATTTGTGACATACTACTCCTTCTGAGTTTGCTGTTTTTTTATATAGGAAACCAACCCATTCGTTGTCGAATAGGGAGTATTAATATCATCGCAATTTAGAGATTGGATCATTCCTTTTGCCAGCTCCTTTCCTAGCTCAACTCCCCATTGATCAAATGAAAAAATATTTAACATATGCCCAACTACAAATACCTTATGTTCATAAGTTGCAACTAGCATCCCTAACAATTCTGGAGTTAACTTAGGATACAGAATCACAGTATTCGGAATACTTCCTTTAAATACTTTGTGGGGTGCGAGCATCGCTATACTTTCAGTATCACTATTCTGAAACAATAGTGTTTCACAGACTTCACTATATGATCTCCCTACAGCGAAAGCCTCTGATTGCGCCAATCCATTTGCAACCAAATTATTATGTTCGATTTGACTTCCTATTTGTCTTTTAAATGGTATTAAAAAATCAATAGGAACAACTTCTGGTGATTGATGAAGCCACTGATAATAAGCGTGTTGACCATCATTTCCCAGTCCACCAATAATCATTAAACCTGTTACATGACTGATGATTTCACCTTGCTGAGAAATTCCTTTACCATTGCTTTCCATTTCTAACTGTTGCAAATATGGAACAAATAATTCCAAATTTTCATCGTAGCTTAATACTGCTTGCGCACTGTAATTCCAAAATTTTGCATACCAAGCACTTAGTAATCCCATAATAATGGGAACATTATTTTCAAATGATTCTGTTTTAAACGATTGATCTACACTTCTTGCCCCAGATAGAAACTCATTAAAATATGTTTTCCCGAGCGCGATCATTGCAATTAAACCTACTGCAGAACAGACTGAAAATCGTCCGCCCACCCAATCCCAAAAAGGGAACATACGAGAGCGATCAATCCCGAAATAATTTACTGCAGACTCATTTGTCGAAACGGCGACAAAGTGTTTAGATACCGAATCTTGTCCCAATCTATTGATTAACCAATTTTTTGCACAATTTGCATTGCTCATAGTTTCTAAAGTTGTGAATGTTTTTGAAACAACGATAAATAATGTTGTTTCAGGATCACATTTTTTTAAAATACGACGAACATGTAAATTATCCATTCTAGAGATAAAATGATATTCCATAGATGGATCAACATAATCAGAAAGTGCATTCACTAATAACTTAGGTCCAAGTGCAGACCCCCCTATTCCAATATTAACAATCGTTTCAATTTGTTTTCCAGTTGTTCCAAGATATGTCCCATTCCTGACAGTTTCTGCAAATTGGTAACATTGATTAAGAACTTTGTGAACGTCTTTAACAACGTTAATCCCATCAACATAATATTCATCATCTTCATTTGCACGCAGTGCCATATGCATCACTGCCCGATTCTCTGTTTGATTAATTTTTTCTCCTGCAAAAAGCCGATGAATTGCTTCTCCTAACTCTCGTTCTTTTGCCCATTCAACAAGCATATTTTTTGTAGCATCATCCATAGGATGCTTTGAAAAATCAAAAAGAAATGGATCTAGTTTTAAACTAAACTTGTCAAATCGTTTAGAATCTTTTTTGAATAAATCCAATATCGTATTATTTTTGTGATATTCACACCGCTCGAACAATATATCTTCTATAGAATCTCTCATAATACCTTTATTGAACTTGTTAACTTAAAAACATAAATAGGATATTATACCGACTTACTCACGCTTTAAGAATAGACAAGTCATGATCACGATCGAAAACCTGACAAAAACATATAAAACCCCATCCCAAACACTTACTGCTCTTTCTAATATTTCACTTACCGTAGAAACGGGCGAAATATTTGGTATTATTGGTCATTCTGGTGCAGGGAAAAGCACATTGATTCGTTGCTTAAATCTACTTGAAAAACCTACAGAAGGAAAAGTTTTTCTTGATGATAAGTGCCTAACAACACTTTCTAAAGGCGAATTAATGCGAACGCGCCGTAAAATCGGTATGATTTTTCAGCATTTCAACCTATTTGATAGCCAAACTATTTTTGACAACATTGCATTTCCATTACGATTAGAGGGACATAAACCTGACTATATAAAATCTCGTGTTGCTGAGCTTTTAAAACTCGTCGATATAGAAGATCACGCCCACAAATATCCAGCACAACTTTCAGGTGGGCAAAAGCAAAGAGTAGGAATTGCAAGAGCACTTGCAAATAAACCTAAAGTTTTATTATGTGATGAGGCGACTTCAGCACTTGATCCCCAAACAACACAATCGATTCTAGAGCTTTTAAGTAAAATTAACCAAACGTTAAATCTTACAATCGTTCTGATCACACATGAAATGGAGGTGATTCGTAAAATCTGCCATAAAGTCGCCGTAATCCATGCCAGTAAAATTGTGGAGCACGGGAAAGTTGAAGATGTATTTTTAAACCCTCAACATCACGTTACCCAAGAATTTATTTTGGATAATCAAAGATACTCTGAGCTCTATCTTCATCTAAAATCAAATCAATTTAAAAATGCACAACTCTTTCAAATCACTTATTCCGGCGATGAATCCTACCACCCTCATTTAAGCGATATCATTAAAGCAACAGGCGTCGACTTCTCAATCCTTTCTGGCAATATTAGTTATATTCGAGATCTTCCCTATGGGCAACTTATTGTTGCGATTAACGGTTCTAATGAAAGCAAGCAGCAAGCACTGACTAAATTTGCTGAAAAAAATATTCATACTTTGGAGATAAATCTTTAATCATGCAATCAACACTATATCTTTCATTCAAATCTTGGGCGATTGAGCATTTACAGGGCTTCATTAACTTATTCACAACAAAGGTCAAAGCAGAAATGTTGTGGAATGCCACCATTGATACTTTAAACATGCTTCTTGTTTCTTGGATTTTTATAATCCTTTTTGGGCTCATTTTAGGAATCCTACTCTATCTAACAAGCCCAAAACAACTTCTGGCAAACCGATATATTTACCCTGCTCTATCTCTTTTCACAAATATTCTAAGATCTATTCCTTTTATTATCCTAATTGTTGTACTACTTCCTTATACAAAAACTATAATGGGAACATCTTTTGGGATAAAAGGTGCTATTTTACCCCTGATTGTTGGAGCTACTCCTTTCTTTGCTAAATTAATTGAAAATGCACTATTAGAGGTAAATAAAGGCATCATAGAGGCTGCAATTAGCATGGGAACCCCTCTCCATACTCTAATCTTTAAAGTGCTTCTTCGTGAAGCGCGTCCGACGATTATTGCGTCTATTACAATCACTGGAATACTTTTACTTTCCTTTACTGCAATGGCTGGAGTGGTAGGCGCTGGCGGATTAGGCGATTTAGCAATTCGTTTTGGATTTCATCGAAACCAAACTGAACTTTCAAATGCAATACTTATCATCATCATCCTCATCGCTCAATTAATCCAAATTATTGGTGATAAATTTATGAGACATTTCACTCGAAAATAAATTTTAAATAATGATTGGAAATTTTAACCAATATGTTATTTTTTATATCCATCTTAAAAAAGGAGAAAACATTATGAGGAAATTACTTTCAGTTTTAACTATTGCAGCACTTCCCTTCTTTGCAAATGCAAATGAAACTTTAAAAGTTGCAGCGACCCCAGTTCCCCATGCAGAAATGCTTGAGTTTGCAAAACCCTTACTTAAAGAAAAAGGGATTGATTTAGACATCGTTGTACTAACAGATTATGTACTTCCTAATATTATGTTGAATGAAGGCGAAGTCAAAGCAAACTTTATGCAACATCTTCCTTATCTAGAGTCTTTTAATAAAGATAATGGAACAAATTCAATTTCGGTTGCAAAAATCCATGTTGAACCTTTAGCAGGCTACTCTAAGAAGATTAAATCTATCAAAGACCTTCCTAATAATGCAAAAGTTTCAATTCCTAATGATGTTACAAACGGTGGTCGTGCTTTAATTCTTTTGCAAAATAATGGGATTATCAAATTAGAAGATCCAACGAACATTCTGTCATCTATTTCAGATATCAAAGAGAACCCAAAAAATATTACATTTATTGAATTAGAAGCGCCTATGTTAGCACGCACAATTGATGATGTTGATTTAGCAATTATCAATACAAACTTTGCATTAGATGCAAACTTAAATCCTAAAAATGATGCGCTTATTATTGAAGGACAAGATTCTCCTTATGCAAATATTATTGCAGTAAAACCAGAAAATAAAGATGATCCTCAGATCAAGGTGTTGATTGAAGTACTTCAATCTCCTGAAATGAAGAAGTTCATTGAAGAAAAGTACCAAGGAAGCATTTTGCCAACGTTCTAATATCAGATAAAGGGTACAGATTGACTTTATCTCAAAAAAATAGGACAATATGTGCCCTTATGATTACATCTATTTTATAATTTTGGAGTTTACCCTTGGCTAATTCATTACAAGCTAAAAAACGTATTCGTCAATCGGAGAAGCATCGCTTAGCGAATGCATCTTACCGTTCTATGACAAGAACATACGTAAAGAAAGTACTTAAAGCAATTCAAGACAATAATCGTTCAGCTGCACAAGAAGCTTTGAAAAAAGCACAAGGTGTTTTAGACAGAGCTGCAAACAAAGGTTTATTGCATAAGAAGAAGGCAAGTCGTTTAGTAAGCCGTTTAAACGTTCGCATCAAGAATCTTGCTGCTTAATTAATTCTTAAGTCAGTATGTGTAATAAAAAAGCGCTTTTAATAAGCGCTTTTTTTATGTAAAAAAAATGATTAAAGAACTAATTCCCCTGACCAAATTTTTCCAATGACTTCTAATGTTTTTTCAACACCTTCACGAGCAGGTTTCCTACGCACAGATGTATAAGCAATGATATGGCCATCCTCAAAGTTTGGACTTGCTGTTGCATATACCCAATAATAACGACCATCCTTACGGAGATTCTTAACAAATCCTCTCCATGGTTGCCCTCCTTGAACTGTATCCCATAAATCTTTAAAAATAACAGGAGGAACATCTGGATGTCTCAATATCGAATGAGGTGCGCCAACAAGCTCCTCTGCAGTCCATGCGGACATATCAACAAATGCTTGATTGGCATGTGTAATAATTCCAAACTTATCTGTACGAGAAACAATTAATCGCCCATCAGGATATGGAACTTCCTCATCAACAACATAAATTTTTCTTTTATGCCCTTCATAGTAGGTTAGTTCTTTCTCTTCATATTCTGTTACATGACTTGGCAAATCTGATAACTGCATATCAGGAGGCGCTCTGAATTGAGGTTTGTCATTTTCGATTTCAGACATCATTGGCTCCATTTAATTTTAAATTACTGTGAATCGTCTTACTTACAACATAAATAACATCAACATAATACCACAACTATATTCGGATAAACTGATCTGTCTTAATATTTTGTATTCGAGTTGCATCTCTTAGAGATCCTACTTCTCCAGAAACAATTCCAGAAATTTTTCCATTAAAATATTTACTAACTTCTTCTACTGTTTTCGCAGAGGGGAGAGATTGTGGATTTGCGCTTGTAGAAATTAAAGGCGCATTTAAAGATAAACAAAGAGCTTTTGCAACAGGATGCTGAGTTATACGAACTGCTAAACAATCTGAATCACCACTTACTTCATAGGGACAATTTAAAGATTTAGGTAACAACCAGGTATATGTATACCCACTATATTCCGTATAAAGTTTTTTAATCTCTTCTTCAGGTAGTCCCACAATCCAGTCTTTAATAATTTTCAAATCTGAGATAAGTATAATCATGCCTTTTTCAATAGGACGTTGCTTTAGTTCAGCAATTTTTATCACAGATTTAAGATTTCTAGCATTACAACCTATTCCGTAAACACCTTCTGTGGGATAGGCAATAATCTCACCATTATTGAGTTCATCAATGCCTTCACGTATAGAAAGAATATTCATTATTAATTACATTAAAAATAGAACATTACCAAGGTAATAAAAGCCAAACGCCAAGACCATAGAAATCGGCAATGTTAATACCCATGCCAATAAAATATTTTTGACAGTAGATTTTTGCAAACCTGAGCCATTAGCTACCATTGTTCCTGCAACCGCACTTGATAGAATATGAGTCGTAGATACAGGTAAACCGAAATAACTTGCGGAGGCGATTGAAACTCCAGCGGTAATCTGCGCGCTCATGCCTTGAGCATAGGTCATTTCTTTTTTTCCTATTTTCCCACCTACAGTCTCAACAACGCGTCTCCATCCGATCATTGTTCCCATACCAAGCGCAACAGCGACAGCAATAATCACCCAAATTGGAGCATACTGTGTTGTTTTCGTCAGGTCTTTCGCGATACTTTTATATGTTTTTCTTACACTTTCAGGCAGCATACTTGTACGCTCTAAAGTTTTAGCAATATTTGCCAAACACATTGCCTCATTCCTCACATTCCAACGTTGATCTACGGTTAAAGCATCATAGCTTTGAATACCATCTAAAAGAGAGGAAAGTCTATTCGCATGCTGAACCATCTCTGTAGGCTCACAACTAAAGATAGTATCTTTTTTAGTAATCGGTGCAGGAAAAACTTGATCAATAATTTGCTTCTCATGGGTATATGACTCTGCCATAAGCTGTGCAGCAACCTGTGTCTGTTTTATTGAATAAAGGTCAGAGTGCATATCCAAAACAAATTTAGCAGGCAATATACTAAAAAGAACAAGCATGACTAATCCAATTCCTTTTTGTCCATCATTTTGTCCATGAGCAAAACTCATTCCTAGAGCAGAACACACTAAACAAAAACGGGGCCAAAATGGAGGACGTTTTTTCTTCTCTATATTATGTCTAATATGGGGCGTTTTATGAATATTACTTTTAGGTTTCCACTTTAATAAAAGTAACAAGAATAATCCTGCAATCCCCGCACCTAGAAGTGGCGAAAAAAGCAAAGATATAAAAACATCCAATGCTTTTCCCCAATTGACGCCTTCATAAAAATCGCCATGAGCGAGATAGGCATTTGCCAATCCAACACCTAAAATCGAACCGATAAGAGTATGAGAACTTGATGCAGGAATCCCCAAAAACCATGTTCCCAAATTCCAAATAAGAGCAGAAATCAACAAAGAAAAGACCATGACAAGGCCTTTAGTAGAATTGGCCGTAGCCAAAAGTTCCATTGGAAGTAGATTTACAATCGCATATGCGACACCTAACCCTCCCAATAACACTCCCATAAAATTAAAGCATCCTGATAAGAATACTGCCATCCCAGGCTTCATTGATTTTGTAAAAATCACAGTTGCTACTGCATTGGCAGTGTCATGAAAACCATTCACAAACTCAAATGCTAAGACTAAACCGACTGAACCAATTAGTGTAAGAATAATTGGAAAATCAATATCCGCTAGGATGTTAGAAAGCATATGACAGACGCCTTATAAAAAAAAGAGCTATTATAATCATAATAGCTCTAAAAAACTATCGCATTGTCACTAGCTCTTCAGCTGAAGTTGGATGAAGTGCAACGGTATCATCAAAATCTTTTTTTGTTGCCCCCATTTTAACGGCAACAGAAAAGCCCTGTAGCATCTCATCAACCTGTGGGCCATAAAGATGTATCCCTACAATTTTTTCATCATCATCTACAGTCACTAATTTCATCGCAGTTTTAACAGGATGATTCGTAAACGTAGAATACATCGATGTAAATTTTGTCTCATAGCATTTCACTTTAGTATATTTTTTCTTTGCCTCTGCTTCAGTAATTCCTACTGTTCCAATTGGAGGATGAGAAAAAACTATGCTTGGGATATTTTCATAGGGCAAATAACGCCCCTCTTTACCCCCATAAAGACGATCTGCTAATCTTCTAGCCGCCGCAATCGCAACAGGAGTTAAAGGATACTTTCCAATAATATCTCCCAAAGCAAAAATGTTTTTTACATTCGTTTCTTGATACTGATCAACAGGGATAACACCGTGTTCATCAACCTTAACACCGGTATTTTCAAGGCCAATGTTATCGGTATTATTGGCTCGCCCAATTGCCCAAATAACAACGTCAACTTCAACTGATTCATTCTGTGTAACAACTAATACACCTTTTCCGCTTTTTTCTAATTTCTTAATATTAGAATTAGGATGGAAGTTAAGTGTTGATTCAAGCTCTGCTCTTAGTTCATCCGTGACAAAATCATCAAAACTTCTCAATACGTTATTATGACGACAAAAAAGATGTGATTCAGAACCTAAATCATGCATTAATTGTGCAACTTCAACCGCAATATAACCTGCTCCAATCACCGCAATACGCTTTGGCTGATGTTCTAAGCTAAAAAACTCATCTGAGGTAATACCCAAACTAGCTCCTTCAACATCATTGGGAATAATAGGGCGTCCACCTGTTGCGATCACAATATGTGTTGCTTGATAATTTTGTCCATTTACAGAAATAGTTTCATTATCGACAAAAGAAGCCTCACCCACAACAACATCGATTTTAAGATCTTTTAAATAACTATCGTACCAACTATTAATATTAGAAATATATTTATCTCTATTTGCTTTCAATGTTTCCCAAGAAAAGCCATTCAAAGAGGCATCAAAACCATACCCTGAACTATCTTTAATGGTTGCAGCAACATTAGCAGCATTCCACATGATTTTTTTAGGTACACAGCCAACATTCACGCACGTTCCACCAAGCACTTTTTTCTCAACGACTAAACACTTTGCACCATAGCTTGCTGCACGTTCAACAACGGATAAGCCGCCAGAACCTGCACCAATTGCAATTATGTCATATTTCATTTATTTTGCCTTCTTCACATAAGTTTCAAAAATAGGCACAACTTCAACTACGCCTTCAACACTTCGAGCCTTATCAATAACAGGTTGTTTTTCAGATTCTTGAAGCATTCCCATCAAGTAGACAATTCCCCGTTCAGTTACTACTTTTACATGCCCAGCATAAAAATCTGGAGAAATTTGTAATGTTGCTAATGCTGCCTTTACCTTTGTTGTCAATAAAGTATCTTGTGATCGTTCTGCTAATGATGACTTAGGCGCAATAATTAATTCATTATATACGCGAGTAACGCCTGGAACTTTCTTAACATTCTCTTCTAAAGTGAGTCCGATATCCCTCGAGTGCACTTCTCCTAATAAAAGAACCGTACCGTTATAACTTACACGATTAATATGATTTTTAGTATTGTACGGAAGGTCTTTAATCACGGTATCTATTCTTAATTCAATATCCTGATCCTTGACCATCACCTCATTCGTTCTCCGATCTGCCATAATAACGCCCGTTGCTCCAACACCACCAAATACAAGTAAAGGGGCACATCCTGATAAAGAGAACATCATTAGAATAATTGATAATAAATATACTTTTCTTTTCATAATTAACTCGGGTTATATTCAATTAATAATTTTTTCAAACGTGACATTGCCTGAGATTCGATTTGTCTAATTCTTTCAGCAGAAACTGAGTACTCAGCTGCTAATTCATGCAATGTTGGTTTTTTTTCATCATCAACCATCCATCTACGTGTCACAATATCTCGGCTCCGATCATCCAGTTGGACTAATGCCTGAGAAAGTGCGTCTGTACTGCGTTGCTCAGTATCTTCCTGTTCATATTGACAAGAAGGATCCATAGACTCATCTGCAAGCCATTCTGAAGGAGAATAGTTGTCATTTTCATCATCACTATTGCTTAAATCAAAAGCAACATCATTCGAATAAAGCCTCGACTCCATTCGTTTAACTTCTGCAACACTTACATCTAATTCTTTCGCAATATTAGATGCTTCTGATTCTGTAAGCCAACCCATTTTTTCTTTCGCTGAACGTAAATTAAAAAATAATTTTCGTTGTGCCTTAGTTGTCGCTACTTTTACTATCTTCCAGTTACGAATCACAAAATCATGTATTTCTGATTTAATCCAATGGACGGCAAAAGAGATTAAGCGAACATTATGTTTTGGATCAAAGCGTTTAACTGCTTTCATTAATCCAACATTCCCTTCTTGAACCAAATCCACAAGAGGCAGACCATAGCCTGCAAATCCTTTTGCAATATGAACAACAAATTTTAGATGTGCAAGCACTAGCATCTGAGCCGCTTGAATATCATTTTGCTCAACTAGTCTTACTGCCAACTCTTTTTCTTCTTCTTCTGTAAGGGTTGGAATACTTGATATTGCAGATGCATAAGCAGAAAAATCATCCGCCATTGATGGCAATGACTTAGTATATAGCATTACTGGTTTTGTCATATAAAACCTCCTTGTAATATAAATAGGCACATCATAATGTGCCCTTGATTAAATTGTAGCATTTTATTCTTTCTTTTGATATATCATCAAAAATCTAAATGAGAGTATATCACAATAAAAACTTTTGTAAATATATTTTACATATATTAACAATAAATTTTGCAATCACTTCCTGCTTTTCAAATATGATAATTTGTACAAATACAGATTAAGATGTGGTTTTTATAAATTCTAAATAACAAAAGATGATGCAAAAAAACTTTACAATTAATGATAAAAAAGGTAACTTGCAAGACAATTTTTACTAGTTTAATAATTTAATCATGATAATTCGGCTACCTATCTTATTCTCTGTTGTTCTAATTTTAACAGCTTGTGCAAGCAATACTGGGACTTATACAGTAAAGTCTGGAGATTCTCTAAGCGCAATTGCTAGACGTCATAATTTAACAATCACAGAAATTAGTAGAATGAACAATATCACCAATCCAAATCGTATCCACGCAGGACAAGTCTTAAAAGTTAGAGCAAATGCAAAAGTAAACCAAGAAAGTTATGGAACTCGCGTATCAACAGCGTCTTCAACAAAGCCTTCAACTAATGCAAGCTCAACCAAAGCTACACCTAGCTATACAAATGCCCCCATACCAAAACAAGGTGGCTGGTCACAACCTACAAGAGGTAAAGTTGTACGTAGTTTTAACCCAAATCTTCCTGGACATAAAGGTATACAAATCTCTGGCTCCCCAAATCAAGCTATA
The DNA here is from genome assembly GCA_964492525.1 of uncultured Cardiobacteriales bacterium. Lineage (GTDB taxonomy): Bacteria > Pseudomonadota > Gammaproteobacteria > Cardiobacteriales > Wohlfahrtiimonadaceae > Wohlfahrtiimonas. The sequence continues at coordinate 1,338 of CAZBKP010000011.1, read as the reverse complement.
TATAGTGCAAATGACGGAGAAGTTGTCTATTCTGGAAGAGGAAATAGCGGATACGGGCAGCTTATTATTATTAAACACACGAGTGCTTTGTATAGTGCCTATGGTTATCTATCTAGCATTAATGTATCAGAAGGCGCTCGAGTTAAATCAGGACAACAAATTGGTACAATGGGGCAAAGTAACGATGGCAGAACCGTACTCTACTTTGAAATCAGAGCGAATGGTTCTCCTATCAATCCTACAAGATATATTTCTTATTAATTTATACGGTGTGAATTTTTTCTTAGACTCATTTTTGCTCGGTTTTACAATATTCACACCATGTACTTTCCCAAAAACGAGACATATTTTTCACAATAATGCTCTCATTAGCTTCAGCTCTTAATAGAAGAAAATCAAGCGCAGCTTTAAAACGAGCATGACTTAATAATTTTCTCAAATGGACTCGTTTTTGCTTGAGAACCTTTTCATTCATCAAACGACATTGAAAAACCCATAATTCAATAATTTGAGAAGAAAATCGCTTAGGAATTAATATTAATTTTTGTTGAATATAAATCGTTTTGTGACCTGCTGTTACGCTCGCCTCATGAGGCGTATAACCATCCGCACACAATGTCATATACTCCTCATAAAATGGCGCCCATAAAAGGGCCGCATATAGAAAATATGCTGAAACGTTATGCCCTTCATTATATCTTCGATCTGAGTTATCCAGTGCCGTGATTAAAAGATGAATACCTTCTTTTTTAAGGTCTATCAACGAACGCTCTGTATATGGAAATAGCTGTGAGAAAAGTTGAAACTCCCTCATTTTATAAAAAACAGATACTCCCTGCCCTGAAAGAAATAATTTAATAACTTCATCAAACATTCTTGCAGGAGAAACCGTTTGCAATAGATATCCCATTTGAGTTATCGGATTTTTAATTGCTTCATCTAGATCAAAATCTAATTTCACATTAAAACGAATCGCTCTAAGCATTCTTACAGGATCTTCTCGAAACCGTATTTCAGGAGCTCCTATGAGGCGAATCAATTGTTGTTTAAAATCGCGCACACCATCAACAAAATCAAGAACAATATTTTCAATAGGATCATAATAAAGTGCATTAATGGTAAAGTCTCGACGCTTTGCATCATCCTCAATAGTTCCATAGACATTATCTTGAACTAAAAAACCTTCTTCACTAACTTTTCGACCTTTAACAACTTCATCGACGCTAGAATTTGCTCTAAATGTTGCAACTTCGATTATTTCTCTGCCAAAAATCACGTGAGCTAAACGAAAACGCCTACCCACCAAACGGCAATTTCTAAATATTTTTTTGATTTGTT
>CAZBKP010000010.1:0-17582 GCA_964492525.1 uncultured Cardiobacteriales bacterium | reverse complement strand
GTAGGTAAAATGCAATAAACATCACCCCAAATTGTTGTGCAAATACAGGAACTAAAAACGTAGTTAATCCACCAAACAGCGCATTCCCTATATTATAACTAAATCCCATTCCAGAGAGTCTGACGTCAGCAGGATAGAGTTTTACAATAATAATAGGGACACACGCCACAATTCCTAAAAATAGCGACGATACAAGGTAAAGAATTGAGAGCACGCTCTGAGAAAGTTGGGGGAGTAGCATAAAGAGCGCACTTCCACCTATGGCAAGTAAAATGCTATAGGCTAACAATGCTCGTTTGAGCCCTATTTTATCGACCAAAAGCCCTGCAATAACACTTCCGAAAATATTCATCCCTGTTGCCCAAAGCGCAATTTTATCCACAAAAGGCGCTGAAAGATTAAATACGCTTTTCATTAAATTTGGCGTCAGTAGTACCATGATCACACCCGTCATCAATAACCAAGTACTTAAAACCGCAAGCACAGTTTCTTTCCTAAATTCACCGAGCACTCGTTGAATTGGATATTTTTGGCTCGTTTCCTTTTGTGCTTTAAATTTAAGGAACACAGGTGTTTCTGAAAGATATTGCCTTAAGTATATTGCAATAAAACCAAGCAATCCTCCTAAAATAAATGGAAATCGCCAAGCATATTGTGTGATTTCTTCTTGAGAAAATAATAAATTGAGTAGTGTTGAGACTGCATAGCCGATCAAAACACCTAACGTAAGTCCTGCCGCAATAAGGCTATTTGCAATACCCATTCGAGAGGACGGAACATGTTCCGTCACAAAGACATGTGCGCTCGGAACCTCCCCGCCTAAGGCAATTCCTTGTAACAACCGCATGAGCAAAAGCAAAATAGGCGCTAAATATCCTACACTTTGAAATGTCGGGAGCAGCCCTATACATAGCGTCGGAAGTGCCATTAAAAAAAGTGAGAGCATAAACATTTTCTTTCTACCAAAAATGTCACCAAAGTGTGCAATCACAACACCACTTAATGGCCTGACAAAATAGGCGATGGCATAGATTCCATAAATACTAATAATTGCGCCTAAATTACTATCTGAGGGGAAGAACTGAGTTTTTAACACCGGAATAAAGGTTAAAAATACAATAAAATCGTAAAACTCTAAAGCGCCTCCTAACGAGGAGAGCGAAAGCGTTTTAATATCTTTTTGTGTTAAAGCGTGAGACATATCTGTTCCGTTAATTTTAGGGTTCTAAAAACATCGCATCGCCATAGCTAAAAAAGCGATACTGCTCCGCTATAGCATGTCGATAGACCGTTTGAATTCTTTCATATCCCATAAAAGTAGATACAAGGACAAGAAGCGTCGATTTAGGTAAATGAAAGTTTGTAATCAGCGCATCAATGACTTTAAATTCAAACCCAGGTCTAATAAAGATATTGGTATCACCACTATAGGGCTTGAGGATTCCTGAAAGCGCAGCAGTTTCTAATGCACGCGTCACCGTTGTTCCTACAGAGATAATGCGACCACCTTTTTGCTGAGTCTCTTGAATTTTCTCTACAGTTTCACGTGAAACATGTATCCACTCTTTATGCATAACATGATCTTTTAATGCGTCTTCTCGAACAGGTTTAAATGTTCCTGCACCTACATGCAACGTTATTTCAGCAAATTGTGCACCTTTTTGTTGAACAGACTCCATCAAAGCTTTTGAAAAATGAAGCCCTGCCGTAGGCGCGGCTACTGCGCCATTTTCTTTATTAAAAACGGTTTGATAGCGATCTTTATCAAAATCACTATCATTCCGATTAATATAAGGGGGTAAAGGCATGTGTCCATATTTCTCTAATAGAGGGAACACGGGCTCAAGAGAAACGGTTTCAAAAATAAAGAATTCACCTTCTCGGCCCATCATTTTGAATCGAGGCTCATTATCAATCACGATGAGCTGCCCAATTTTGGGTGACTTACTTGCTCTCACCTGCGCTAAAAATCGTGTATCGGTTGAAATTCTTTCAACCAAAATCTCAACATTTCCACCCGTTTCTTTTTGAGCAAAGACTCGAGCAGGTAGCACTCTTGTATTATTGATGACTAGAAGATCATTATCACGAATCTCATTTACAATATCTGAAAAAATCGCATCTTGAAGCGTATCGCCTTTCGCAATTAATAATCGAGAATCCTCTCTCGTCTCTTTTGGAAATTGAGCAATGAGCGACTCAGGAAGATCGTAATCGTAATCTGTAATAAAATCATGTACCATTAGAACTCTACCAAAATTTCATTATGGATAAGATCATCATAAGATTCTCTTCGGTGAATCAAGTGATCTTGCTCACCATCCACCAATACCTCTGCAGAACGACCACGTGAGTTATAATTCGAGCTCATTGTAAAACCATAAGCACCTGCCTGTGTGACCACTAACACATCACCTTGTTTTAATGAAAGAGCGCGATCTTTGCCCAAGAAGTCACCTGTTTCACAGATAGGACCGACAATATCATAGTGCTTAACGGGCTCAGAAGAAGGCGCGATATTTTCAATTTTCATCCATGCTTGATATAAGGATGGACGAATCAAGTCATTCATGGCTGCATCCACAACTGCAAAATGTTTATCTTCATTACTTTTAGTTAGAATGACTTCTGTCAGAAGATAGCCCGCATCCCCTACGATTGATCGGCCAGGTTCCATCATTACTTTTAACGGACGATTGCCAATTTTTTCTTTGACCATCATCGCAAAATCTTGATAGTTAATGAGCACATCATTATGGTAATTAATCCCAATGCCCCCACCAATATCCATGTGAGAAAGTTCAATACCTCTCTCTTTAAGTTTATCGATGACGTTGATAACACGATCGATTGCATCTCTATAGGGGGCAATTTCTGTGAGCTGAGAGCCAATATGACAATCAATTCCCTTGATTTTAATATGGCTGAGTTGAGAAGCGATTTCGTATAATGGGACTGCTTTTTGAATTGGAATTCCAAATTTATTTTCACGAAGTCCCGTAGAAATATAAGGGTGCGTCTTGGCATCCACATCTGGATTCACACGGAATGAAATAGGAGCGATTTTCCCAAGTTTCTCAGCCTCTTCATTGAGCATATAGAGCTCTGCTTCAGATTCAATATTAATACAATACACTTCTGCATTTAATGCCGCCTGAAGATCCTTACGAGTTTTCCCTACGCCTGAAAAGATCACTTTTTTAGGATCACCTCCCGCTTTGATGACTCTGTAAAGCTCTCCTTGGGAGACAATATCGAATCCCGAACCTAATGATGCAAGCAACTTAATAATTGATAAATTGCTGTTTGCTTTTACAGCATAGCAAATCATATGATCGATGGCTTGGAATGCATTTTCATACTGCTGGTATGCATCAATAATTGATTTTTTTGAATAAGCATAGAGTGGGGTGCCGTACTTTTTAACGAGCGAACTCATCGTAACGGCTTCAATTTTTAATGAAGGGGTCATAGAAATCCTAATTAAGAAATATTACTGTGTTTGGATGGGATCAGAAGGTTCTTCTGGAAGATATAACGGGCCTTTTTGGCCGCATCCTTGAAGAATCCCTAAAATGGTAAATATAATAAAAAATCGTTTCATTTTTCACTCTATGTTAAACATGTGGTTAGTGACGGATTATAGCGAACTAACATTGATAATACCACGTTTCAAATTTGACTTATCAAGATAAAGAGGACATTATGCGTCTGGTAGATTTATCGTATTTATTTTTATAATAAATTTTAAACAAATAGCGAGCTATTGGCATAAAATTTATTATAGGCTTTTAATTGTGATTTTAGTCACGATAATCTAACGGATATGTGCTACTTTTAGTCATGTTTATTTTCGTTGTGCCATTTTGGTGCAATAAGCAATTAGTATCATTTAAACGAGGTACGCAATTATGATTCATGCTTTTCTTAAAAAAGGCAGCTTTCAGGACTCAGTAAGTCTGATGATTATTTCTCGTAAGTTGAGTGATCATCCTGATGTCGATGAAATTTCTGTCATGATGGGGACGCCCGCAAACAAAGATTTGTTAACTGCAACGGGTTTCTGGGACGATTTATTCAACGATGCAACACCAAACGATATCTGTATCGGCATAAAAGCTGAGACGACAGATCCTGCCATAAAAGATGTTATTGCTGCGGAATTAGAAGAAGAATTAAAGAATCTTGCTAAAAACCAAAGTGGTGGCGGAAAACGTTTACCTAAAGCACGTCGCTTAGAAACAGCACTTAAAAAATTACCTGATGCAAATATCATGTTGATTTCAGTTGCAGGTGAATATGCAACAGGGTTGACAGATGCAGCATTAGATCGTGACTTAAACGTAATGATTTTCTCTGATAACGTTAGTTTAGAAGATGAAATTCGTTTAAAGAAGAAAGCAGCTGATAAAGGTCTGATCGTTATGGGTCCTGACTGTGGAACAACAATGGTTGCGGGTTCTCCACTTGCATTTGCAAACGTTATTCCTGAAGGGAATATTGGTGTTGTAGGCGCATCAGGAACGGGTATTCAAGAATTGTGTTCACAAATCGCGCTCGCTGGACAAGGGATTACAAATGCACTCGGATTGGGTGGTCGTGATCTTTCAACAGAGGTTGGTGGTATCAGTGCGATGACTGCACTTGATATGTTGGCAAATGATGAAAAAACAAAAGTCATTGCGTTTGTGTCAAAACCACCTGCTGAGGAAGTTCGTGTTAAAATTCTCGATCGAATGAAGAAAATTAACAAGCCTGTTGTTGCGCTTTTCTTAGGTAGCAAAATTGATAATCCTCATGATGGCAATGTATATTTAACAAATACACTTGATCAAGCAGCTCGTATTGCAGCGCAATTATCAGAAATTGAAAAAAATTATGAAGTAATGCCTAAAGTTCCAAATAGTAAAATTTTGGGATTATATACAGGTGGTACTTTAGCTTCAGAAACTGCATTATTACTCGCTGATGCTTTAAAGGTTGAGACAGATAAGGCTCATGACAAGGGAATGATGTTAAATGCGAATGGGCATCAGGTCATTGATCTTGGTGATGACTTCTACACAGTTGGTCGTCCACATCCAATGATCGATCCAAGCTCTCGTCAAGAGCAAATTATGAGCTTGGTGAATCGTCCTGAAGTTGGCGTAGTGCTTGCTGACGTTGTAATTGGTTATGGTTCACAAAAAGAGCCAGCAGAATCACTTGCTGTGGCAGTTAAGAAATTGCGTGAAAAACGTAAAGAACCGATCAATGTTATTGCTACCGTAACAGGAACAGTACAAGATCCACAAAACCGTGATAAGCAGATTGAAGTATTGAAAGAAGCAGGTATTGTGGTTGTTAATAATCTACCTGAAGCTGCATCTTTGGCTATTTCATTAATTACGCCAAGGACTGAAGTTAAAGAAACTAAACACTATCCATTACTAGATGGTGTGAAAGTGGTTAATACCGGCCTAAGAAGCTTTGCAGAAGACCTTCAGGATAACAAAACACCAGTTGTACATTATCAATGGGCACCTGTAGCGGGTGGCAATAAACAACTAGCAAATATTCTCAAACATTTGAAATAAGAGGACATTAATATGACTACTAAATTTGCAACGATTGACGAAGCGAACCAAGCTGTAATTGAGCGTATTAGAGAGGCTCGCCCTCGTTGGGTTGACGTGATCCCTGCTCAAGAAGCAGTTCCTGCTTTAGCACAAGGTAAAAAACTGCTTCATGCAGGTCCTCCTATTAAGTGGGAAGAGATGACGGGTCCTGCTCAAGGCGCTTGCGTAGGTGCGGCAATTTTTGAAGGTTGGGCAACAGATGAAGCAAGTGCACGTAAATTATTAGATGCAGGCGAAGTAGAATTTATCCCATGCCATACTGTTAATTCAGTTGGACCTATGGGTGGTATTACTTCAAAAAGCATGCCGATGATTAAAGTGTATAACAAAATACATGATAACTACGCATACTGTAATATCAATGAAGGTATTGGTAAAGTAATGCGTTTTGGTGCTTTTGGTGAAGAAGTTCAAGCACGTCATCGTTGGATGCGTGATGAGTTAATGCCTGTTCTACGTGCTGCATTAGCAACAATGGAAGATGGATTGGATATCACTGCTCATATGGCACAAGGTATCACTATGGGAGATGAATTCCATCAGCGTAATATTGCAACATCAGCGCTTTTAGTAAGAACGTTAGCGCCAGTTATTTCTGCACTCGATTTCCCTAAAGAGCAAATTACACGCGTTATCAATTTCTTAAGTATTACTGATCAGTTCTTCTTGAACGTATGTATGGCATATTGTAAAGCTGCAATGGATGCAGGTGCGCAAATCAAAGCAGGTACAATTGTAACTGTAATGACACGTAATGGCCGTAACTTTGGTATCCGTGTAAGTGGAATGGGTGATCAGTGGTTTACAGCACCTGTAAATACGCCACAAGGCCTATTCTTCACAGGATATAGTCAAGCAGATGCGAACCCAGATATCGGTGATAGTGCAATTACTGAAACTTTCGGTGTAGGTGGATGTGCAATGTTGGCAGCTCCTGGCGTAACTCGTTTCGTTGGTGCGGGCGGTTTTGAAGCAGCTTTAGATGTCACTGAAGAAATGAGTGAAATCTATCTTGAGCACAACATGATGCTACAAATCCCAACATGGGATTTCCAAGGTGCATTGTTAGGTCTTGATGTAAGATTGGTTGTAGAAACAGGAATTACACCGCTAATCAATACAGGTATCGCGCATAAAGAACCTGGTGTTGGCCAAGTAGGTGCTGGAACAGTACGTGCACCATTAGAATGTTTCGAAAAAGCATTGGTTGCACTTGGAGAAGCGCACGGAATTAAATAAAATTAATTCTAATAATAAGAGCCAATTAGCAAAAGCTAATTGGCTTTTTGCTTGATTATCTCTCTGACTAGCGGTATTTTATTTAGAGTAATGACAAGATGAATCTAAAAGGAAGGTCGATGCTTGATTTAGAAATGATGCGTTCATTTATTCAAGTTGCTGAAACACGAAGTTTTTCCAAAGCTGCGAGCAACTTACATAAAACCTCAGCAACTATAAGTTATCGTATAAAAATGCTTGAGGAGAGCGTAGGTGCGGTATTATTTAATCGCACAACTCGGACGGTTGAATTGACTCCAGCAGGAGAACATCTCCTCGAGCAATGTCGAGAGTGGATTTCTTGGCTTGAAAATATGCCTAAAGAGCTACAGCAAATTAATGATGGCATAGAGCCGAGCATCAATATTACAATTAATAACCTACTTTATAGTGTTGAAGCTGTTACAGAACTCCTCGTTTATTTAAATCAACGTTTTCCTCAAACCCAAATTAGTATTTCAAGACAGATTTTTATGGGTGTGTGGGATAAATTGATGTATGAAAATAATCATATTGCAATTGGTGCACCAGGAACAGAAGCCTTGATGAATACGATTGCAATGAAGCCATTAGGCGCAATTTCATGGGCTTTTATTGTTTCCAAAGATCATCCTTTAGCACATCATCATGGGCCAATTACAGAGAGTTTATTGCGGAAATTTCCAGCGATTAATACAGAAGATACTGCTCGGAATTTACAAAAACGAACCGCATGGTTATTAAAAGGACAAAAAGAGATCAAGGTCCCAAATATGACGACAAAATTAGCTTGTCATTTACAAGGGCTTGGAATAGGATTCTTGCCCACGACGCTTTGTGCCCCCTATATCGAATCTGGTGAGCTTGTTCAAGTGGCTATTCCCAACCATCGAGTCCCCTCTCCAATGATGCTTGCATGGAACACTGAAATAAGCGGGAAGACTGTTGAAGCAATTGTAGATCTTTTTAAAGAGAACAGTCCTGTTATACAAGGATTACTTTCAAGAATTGACTGTCCACTACAGAAGTAGAGAAGGCTTTACTATAATCAATTATTCTTCATCTTTTAGTGTTAGAATGATAGGGTGATTACAGTTAAGTGATATACATGCCAGCAAGATTACTTTTATTAAGTGCGATAGTTTTTGAAGTATTAGGAATCATCATGATGAAACTGTCTGATGGTTTTCAAATATGGTGGGCATCGCTTCTAATGTTACTTTTTTTTGGAATTTCTTTTTTATCGTTCTCTTTTTGTATACGTAAAATGGAAGTTTCGATTACTTACGCGATATGGACAGCCTCAGGTTCAGTTCTTATTGTGCTCGCGGGCATGTTTCTGTTCAAAGAAACAATTACGATTCCTATGTTACTTTGCCTAGGATTGATTGTTCTTGGAATTCTAGTGTTGGGAAATTGATGGATGGAGCATTTTACTCAATCCTTTATTCATTTTATAGATACTTTTAACCCTTGGATTGTGCTCGTTATTGCAATTTGCTGTAGTACCTTTGGGACAACATGTTTAAAATTCTCAGATGGTTTAACAAAAATCATACCTATAATAGGTGTGATCATTGGTTATAGTTGTTTTTTTGTTTTAATTACCATCATCTTTAAAAATATTGATTTAAGCATCGGCTATGCAATTTGGTCTGGATTGTCCACTACTATGGTTTGCTTAGTAGGGATTCTTGTCTTTAAGGAACCATTAACATTGAAGAAGGCAGTCGGTCTTTTTCTTATTATTCTGGGCGTTATAGGTCTTAGTTTAACAAGTTAAGCATTCTGATTTTTTTATGCTAAAATGCAACGCTCGCGTTTCATTGGCAGTGGATAAGTTTATGTCAGTTTTAAGAAATATAAAGGTAGCATGCACAAACTGTAGTCTACAACAGCTCTGTTTGCCTGTTGGCATAGATGGAGAGGACTATACTAAATTAGAGTCTATCGTAGGGCATAGTCGTCCATTACCTAGAGGAAAGCATATTTATCTTCCTGAAGATAAGTTTACATCATTATTTGCAATTCGCTCAGGTTCCGTTAAAACCTATAGTGTAGCTTCAGATGGAACTGAATATGTCACAGGTTTTTATCTTCCAGGTGAAATTATTGGATTAGATGCTGTTGCATCAGGCATTCATCCGTGTGGCGCTAGAACTTTAGAAACAACAAGTCTATGTGAACTTCCTTTTGATCGCCTTGAAGACCTTTCCGCGATTGTGCCAGGTATCTCCAAACAACTTTTAAAAATTATGAGTCAAGAATTGCACTCGGAAGAGCAGCTATTAATGATGGTTGGCTCTCAATCTGCTGAAGCACGTTTGGTTGCACTTTTTTTAAGTCTCTCGAATCGATTAAGTCGTCGCGGTTACTCTGCAACAGAATTTATGCTTAGCATGTCGCGTTCTGATATTGGTAGTTTTTTAGGGCTCGCAGTAGAAACAGTCAGTCGGTTACTAAAGCGATTACAAGAACAGGGGTTAATCATTGTAAATCATAGAGAGATCAAACTTCTTGATATTGAGAAATTGAAAGAAATCGTTCGTTAAGCATAAAAAAATATTTTATAATTGCATAATTAATATACAATATAGCACTGCCTGATACGCTGATAATGTAAGGGGTAGATTCTTCTCTACAAAATATTAATCTTAGGAGCAATTCGTGAGCGAGTGGTTTGAGCTAACGCTTAAAGCGGGAAAGTATTCCCCAGATGAACTGGATGAAGCCTTAATTACAGCAGGTGCAATCGCCGTAACCTATAGTGATGCGGAGGACCATCCTGTTTTAGAGCCCCTCCCTGGCGAAACGCCTTTATGGCCGGAAACACTGGTCACTGGCCTGTTTGAAACTCCGTGTGATGAAGCAGAAATTATTGCGTGTATTCAATCTTGTTTGGGGGAAAATATTCTTCCGATTACAAAGGAGAATCATCTTCAAAATGAAGATTGGGAACGCTCTTGGATGGATCATTATCACCCTATGAAGTTTGGGGAAAACCTGTGGATATGTCCGACACATCTTGATGCCCCCGAACCTAATTGCGCAACTGTGATGCTCGATCCAGGGCTTGCATTTGGTACGGGAACACATCCCTCAACGGCACTGTGCTTAACGTGGCTCTCTAACCATGCAAATGAGGTTAAAAACCATACGGTGGTCGATTATGGCTGTGGCTCAGGAGTGCTAGGTATTGCAGCAAAAGTCTTAGGTGCTACAGAGTGTTTTGCAACGGATATCGACCCACAAGCGATTAAAGCCACAGATGAAAATGCACGCAGAAATAATGTTGAGATTAATTGTGTGATCTCTTCTGAGTTTTCAGCACCGTCTGTTGATATCGTTATGGCAAATATTTTAGCGCTCCCTTTAACTGCGCTTGCGCCCAAGTTAGCTGATTACACAAAATCAGGAGGACAGATCATTTTAGCGGGCATTTTAATCTCGGATATTGAGATGATCACAGAAACTTATTCTCCATGGTTTGATTTTGTCACGCCCTTTGCCACTCAAGAGGGTTGGGCATTAGTTCATGGAATCAAACGTTAATGAAAATTGGCGATATTGAGCTCTCTTCCCCTTTTATTATGGCACCCATGGCAGGCGTGACAGATGCTCCGTTTCGTCAGTTATGTAGAGAAGCGGGGGCAGGTCTTGCGGTTTCTGAAATGGTGAATGCACAAGAACAGTTGTGGGAGACTCAAAAAAGCCAAACGCGTCTTGTTCATTTTGGAGAGTCTACTCCTATTACCGTACAGATTTTAGGGAATGACCCGTATGAAATGGCAAATGCTGCGCGTTATAACGTGGACAATGGCGCAGAAATAATTGATATCAATATGGGGTGCCCTGCTAAGAAAGTATGCAAAAAAGCCGCGGGTTCTGCCTTGCTACAAGATGAAGCCTTAGTGAAATCCATTTTGTGTGCAGTTGTCGAGGCCGTCTCGGTTCCTGTAACGTTAAAGATTAGAACGGGATGGGATGCTGAGCATAAAAATGCAATCACGATTGCCAAAATTGCAGAAGATGCAGGCATTAAAGCCTTGACGATTCATGGGCGCACGCGTGCAGATGGCTTCTCAGGAGAAGCGGAGCATCTTACGACGAAAGCCGTTAAACAGGCGGTTTCTATCCCTATTATTGCAAATGGTGATATCTGCTCTTTTCAAGAGGCAAAACACATTCTCGAAGAGACTCAGGTCGACGGGATTATGATCGGACGCGCAGCCCTTGGAAATCCATGGATTTTTAAATCCCTCGTCAACGAAACGGACTACTTCCCTAGCGAGGACGAGATCCAATCGGTGATTTATCAACATCTCGAGGGGCTTTATCGTCTCTATGGCGAAGAAAAAGGGGTCCGTATTGCCCGCAAGCATCTCAATTGGTATGCAGAACGTTTTGGACAATCTCAAACATGGCGAAAGCACATTATGGGGGCAACGACCGCCCACGCACAACAGTCCACATTACAACAGTTATTTGAATCAAGCCCTTTAGTGGCATAGTTTATTTTTTAGGAGTTTATATTATGATTGCACAACGCAGAATCAAAAGTCATATCCCTTTGCGAGAATCCGTAAAGACCGCATTAAATGAAATTTCAATGCAATTAGATGGCAAATATCCTGCGAATTTATATCGATTGGTCTTATCTGAAGTTGAGCGCCCATTGTTTGAAAAAGTGCTTGAATATACCAATGGCAACCAATCTAAAGCCTCTGAAATTTTAGGCATTACACGCTCTACATTAAAGAAGAAATTAGACTATTATGATATTGATGCGAAATCACTCGGATCATAATCACCAAAGGATATTATCACATGCCATTTAATCGATTAATTCAAAGCAATAGAGCTTGGGCAGCCAAAGTTTCGGAAGAAGATCCTCACTTTTTTGAGTCTCTTGTCGATCAGCAAGCGCCTGAGTATTTGTGGATTGGCTGTTCTGACTCCCGCGTCCCTGCAAACCAAATTGCAGGAATTGCACCGGGAGAAGTATTTGTTCATCGAAATATCGCGAATGTCATTGTTCATAGTGATCTAAATTGCTTATCTGTGATTCAATTTGCGATCGATGTTTTGAAGGTGAAGCATATTTTAGTCGTAGGTCATTATGGCTGTTCGGGGGTCAAAGCGGCTTTGGAAGGCAGTCGAATTGGGCTTGCAGACAACTGGTTGCTCCATGTAAAAAATGTGTTTGAAGAGCATTCACTCTATCTACAAGAGGATATTCCCAATCGATATGATCGATTATGTGAGCTCAATGTCATTGAACAGGTTTATAATATTACGCAAACAACGATTGTCCAAGATGCATGGGAACGAGGTCAACGTTTTACTGTACATGGTTGTATTTATGGGTTAAAAGATGGTTGGTTGCATGATCTTAACATGCATGTCAGCCGAGCGGATCAAGTTGAAGAGGCGTATCAGCACGCGATCAACGCGATTCATGGAAAATGTCTTTAAATAGTAAGGAATAAGCAATGAAAGCAAATGAAATTAAAAAACATACGGTGATTGCCTATAACAAGCAATATTATATTGTGCGTGATGTTGAAAAATCGGCACCGACTGCACGAGGCGGAAATACTACGTATCGTGTTCAAATGTTTTCAATTCCTGATAATAATAAAATGGATCTTTCGTTACGCGCAGATGATGAAGTGGATACCGTGGATTTAATGAAGCGTCCTGCGACTTTTTCCTATCTTGATGGCGATAATTATGTCTTTATGGATAGTGAAGATTACACGCAATATTATATTCCAGCGTCCACCGTCGAAGAGATTAAAGGCTATATCGTTGAGGGAATTGAAGGCTATTACGTCTCCGTGATTGATGATATGCCTGTTGCCCTTGCGCCGCCTCAAAGCATCGTATTAGAGATTATTGAAACCGCTCCTGAATTAAAAGGAGGAAGCGCAACGAAGCGTAATAAGCCTGCGCGTTTATCAACAGGGATAGATGTCCAAGTTCCCGATTATATTGAGTCAGGGACAAAAATTCGCGTCAATACAGAGACAGGCGAATTTATGGGAAGGGAGTAACCCAGATGTTATTCAAGCGACTACTCGTAGCAGGATATCTATTATCCTGCCTAGTTTCCGTGAGTTTCGCAGAGAGAACGGATCCGATCGCATTAACTCATGCCGCAAAAGCCCTAACGCAAGATCATGTGATTTATAACGGTGCGTATTTCAAAATTCCCTATCCAAATGGGGATGTGCCCTCACAGTATGGTGTTTGTACAGATGTCGTGATTCGTGCTTATCGGAAGCTCGGGATTGATCTTCAAAAAGAAGTGCATGACGATATGGCAAAGCATTTCTCGCTCTATCCTAATTATTGGGGATTAAAAACCACAGATCGAAATATTGATCACCGTAGAGTTCCTAATTTAATGAAGTTCTTCGAGCGATTCGGAACAACGAAAGCAATCTCAAAAAATCCCAATGATTATCTCCCAGGCGATATTGTTGCATGGGATTTAGGAAGAGGTTTCCTTCATATCGGGATCGTTGTCGATGAAAAATCAGCAGATGGAAGTCGTTACAAAATTGTTCACAATATTGGTGACGGCCAAGTTGTTGAAGATATGCTGTTTGATTATAAAATCATCGGACATTATCGATATTGATGAAATCCTTACATATATATCTGCTTTTTATAAGTCTTGAATGATTTCCACATCATTAATTGCATTTAGCTGATCAGGTGAGCCTCCCTTAGGAATTGCTTATCACTAAAATAGACAATATTTTTAATTTATTTCTTGTTAAAAACAGCTAGTATAAGCTATATTTTTTACTGATTTCTAATGATTCAAATACTTTGATACCGACTTCTTCAGGATTTGATAAAAACTCTGGTGGGTAATATTTTTCTAAGTCTATTTTTGAACCATCATCTGAAAGTATATTAACATGCTCCCAGTAACCTTTACTAGTCTGTATTTCTGCACTTATAGCAATTTTATTATCTCTTACATACAAACTTACTACACTTAAACCTTGATAAAAAGCCTTTTTACTCTTAAGTTTTAAAAAATTTAAGATATTATCTTTTAAATATTTATTATAAATAGCAATAGGGGGAATTTCATTTAGATCTTCAACATTATTATACTGAGAAACTAATCCTATTTGAATGATAGCCTCACCTAGTTCTTGGGCAGAGGGTTCATGTAAAATAAGAGGTTTTTGATTATAATCATAGATCCTTCCAAAAAATGTTTTAGGAACAAGTATAATATGGCTGTCTTTCTGCATTATATCACATGCAAAACCATCGTTAATTTCAAGCATTTCTAAACCTCTCTGATATTTAATTTGATTCCTAATGATTTAGCATATTTTTTAGCATGATTAATCGCCTTCAATTGCTCAGATGTTCAGCCTTTAGTCATGGCTAGTTCGAGTTGCTTTTTAGAAAAGTCTGCAGCACTAACAATTTGAGCTACATTGTCACCTTATTTAAGATTATTTAGTTTATCAGGTTCTTTTTCATATTAATTTTCTTGAGCTAGTCTTTTTTTGTAGTTCTCATAAGTGATACGACTTTTTTCAACCACCGAATGATCTAACGGCGCAAATCCTTCAACTTCAAAGACTGCATCAAGCCTTTTTTCTCTTGAAACATCATTTAATGCACAATAAATATGATATTCTTTTTCATCCTCTGGTATTTCAAAACCTGCCATAATATTAAGATTTATAGCCCATATCGCATCTTCAATAATCCCTTTTCTTTCTTCTTCCGAAAGTAAATTTTCGATTGTTCTATCAGTCATATATTTTGTATACCTAGACATATTTAATCCCTCTTCATTAATAAAAAATTACTTAAACCAACCTTTTTTTGTCTTTGGCTCTTCTATTTTTCGAGTTCTCAAACAATACATTGATCATTTTCATAATATCCATTAATTGCAAAAGTTTTCTCATTAAAGTGTTGATCTGGTTTTTCTTTGATTCCTCTGTAAATTTAGTTATCAGCTTCCCATATTCTAATGCGACAGAACCAATAAAATTCAATCTACCCAACAATGAATTAACTATAAATAAATTCAATAATGTTTTAAAAGAATACATCCTATACTTAGAAAGTTAAATTAATTTTTAAATCTATTTATTGTTAAGGAGTTCGTATGAAAAAATTTGCAGTTATTCCCATGATGCTTATTGTTGTTGGTTGTTCTTCTGCTCCCAATATGCAGTATCTGCCAAAATCAGAGAGCCTGATTGTGACAAATGCCCAAAGCATTCCCTATCACTTCGATAATGTTAAAGTTTCTGTAGATCCTAAAGCGGCCGCGAACGATGCATTCTTCTTTGGACATAACAATGATAAATATACAGAAACATTTAAAACAACTTTTGAAACAGCGCTTCACAATAGTTTAATTGCTTCTAATTTATTTAAAGCCGATGCGAAGAAAAATGTTGAGCTTACTGCAAAAGTATTGAGATTTAGTCAGTTAAGCGTTGGATTGAATTTCCCAACAGAAATGGTTGTACGTTATCAATTAGTTGATAAAACAACGAAGAAAGTACTCTTTACAACAGAAGTCACTTCAAATGCTGAAGTCGCTGTTACCTCTGCATATCTTGGCACAAAACGCGCAATCAAAGCACGAAATGAGGCGGTACAGCTAAATATCAGCACACTTCTTTTAAGATTAAATAACGCAAATATTCGTTAATCATAAAAATAGAAGCATTGTGACCGCAGTGCTCCTATTTTTTATTATTGAGACAATTTGAATCATGAACCAAATTGTCTCAATAATCCACATAATAAGGGCATATAAACGGATTTGTTCCTCATTCCATGTTGCCGCTAGCTAGTTTAGGAAGAATATAGATTTACATCCTTCTATCCATTGAGCACCGCCCCAACTTATAATCCATTTCCAAAATACACACGTTAAAAGATATCCAATAATAAGTAGAATCATCATAATCTCCTTGATTACGATAAACTTCACAAACACTTCATATTAAAAACAAAAACTAAATCTATCATTCATCTTATTCGAAAGGAGAAGAGAATGAAACCGACAAAGCAATTAAATTTACTCGTACAATTTGCAATTTTTTCACTATCACCCCTAATTCTGCCAAGCCTATTATGTCTGATCTGGATAATATTCTCAATTTTTGATCCTAGTTGGCTTTCGGTGGCATCCGTACCTCTAATATTTTCAATGGCGTTGATTATATTTCCATTTACCTTAGTTGGCGTAATATCAATCGTTGTTCGACAATGCGTGAGATTTAGAAGCCAACGTTTAAATATTGTATTTTGGATGTTAATAACATTGTGTATAAGCGTGTTACTTTCCCCTAAATTTATGAGTTCTATAAGTCGTCATTTTGTTGAAACAAGTTATTATGCAGGAATCGTAGCATCATTTGTTGCATGTCGATTAATATTGAGAATTGAACGAAAGTTATATCTTGTGTAGAAACAAAAAAAATCTATCTTAAAAGATAGATTTTTTATTATGGAGAAAGTTTTAACTTTATCTATTTGCAAATAGCATATCTGGAATGGACTGATGAGCATCAGAGGTTTCGCTTCTTCTTTTAAATGCATAAGCGATTCCTAAAATAATAAACCAAAATGGCGTTACATATAATCCCATTCTTGTATCCTTTTCGAATGCACAAAGAACTCCAATGAATAAGAAGAAAGCAAGAATTGCCCAACACATAGGAATTCCAAAGGGCATTTTATAAATAGATGCCTCATGGAGTTCAGGACTGACTCTTCTATACTTCATATAAGACAAAATCATCATAATCCAAACAAATAGGAAACATAAGCTAGAAATAGTCGATACAACCGTAAAAGCATACATAATATAATTGGTTTCGCCTGCAGCTTCGCTACCTTTAGAAAGATAGAGTAGTGCAATTGAGAAGATTAAGAGCGAGCATGAAAATACGATGGCATTTGCAGGTACGGCTGCTTTTGTAAGCTTAGAGAACCACTGCGGTGCAGATTTGATTTTACTTAAACCATATAGCATTCGTCCTGTTGAGTACATTCCGCTATTTGCAGAAGAAAGCGCAGAAGATAGAACGACAGCATTGATGATGTAAGCTGCGGATGTGATTCCAATTGAACCGAACATATCGACAAAAGGACTTTTTGTTGGGGAAATTCCGCTCCAAGGGGTTACTGCCATAATCGCAATAAGTGCAAAGACATAAAATACCATTATGCGGACAGGAATTTTGTTAATTGCAGAGGGAAGTGATTCTTTGGGATTTGCTGTTTCAGCAGATGCAGTTCCAACAAGTTCTATTCCAAGAAAAGCAAATATTGCGAGCTGAAAACTTGCAAAGAACCCTTTAAACCCATTTGGCATGATTCCGCCATAGCTCCACAAATTACTTAAGCTTGCTTTAAACCCATTAGGACTTACAAAGCCAGTAAGAACAAGATAAATACCGACAACGATTAATAATAGGATTGTTCCAATTTTGATAATAGATAACCAAAATTCAATCTCGCCAAATAATTTGACGGATAGAAGATTAAAGAGTCCTAGTAGAAAAATAGTAATTGCACCAGGTATCCATAAAGGGATGTTGGGCCACCAAAGTTGCATATAACTTGTAATCGCGACGATATCCGCAATGCCAATAATGACCCAGCAAAACCAATAGGACCAGCCGACAAAAAATCCTG
>CAZBKP010000009.1:14744-18007 GCA_964492525.1 uncultured Cardiobacteriales bacterium | reverse complement strand
CATGCAGCCGATTGTGGGCTATAACTATGGAGCAAAGCGATTTGATCGAGTAAATGAAGCGCTAGTGTATACCATAAAAGTTGCCGTTGGCTTTGGTGCAATCGCCTTTATCGTGGGTGTGATTTTCCCATTTTTAATTGTGGATCTCTTTAAACCGTCCGATACCTTAAAAGTAGCGGCTGAACATGCCTTAAGAATGACAACCTTTATGTCCCCTCTTATTGCCTTTCAAATCGTAATTACAAGCTTTTTCCAAAGTATTGGTAAGGCAAAAATTGCAATTTTTTTAAGTTTAATCCGCCAAATGATCATCTTTATTCCTTTTGTATTCATTCTTCCTCATCTATTTGGCTTACAAGGAGTTTGGTCAACATTCCCACTTTCAGATTTTCTTGCAACATTCATTACATTTATTATTTTTCTTAGGCAGTTTCGTGCATTCAAACATGCGAGGGAGCGTCAATAAATGCGTATTATTAAACTCATGAGCCTTGTTTTTATTTTTTCATTTGCATCCGCTGAAGTGATTAGAAACGAGCGAAATGAAATACAAAATTTTATCCGATTAGCATTAACGGTAAGTCCGAGTCAAAGATTATTAACTTCAGATCTTGTGGAAAATAGATTAAATATTGTATTTGAAAATGTTAAAAATTTAGGGGGAGGTGTAAAAGTTTATCAATCTTCTGAAAAAGTAAATGATGATACTCCATTATACCAACTGAGATTTAAAAATAATGTATATGCAATGGTAACACTAAGATCAACGTTACCTCTTGCAGAGATTAAAGATGCATTTGAATCTAGCACATCATTTAGAGATCAATTTACTGAACTCACCATACGTCGAATACAAATCAATGATCTACCCATTATTGTGTATAAAGGACGCGATCCTCTTCCTGATTTCCGTAGCAAACAATACTGGGTTAGATTATATGAATGCAGTTCTAATCCTGATGAAAGATGTGTTAGACAAATTCAACTCATCTATTCAGGAAGTGGGATGATTTAGAATTTTATAATGACTTTCCCGAATACATCCCCTGTCATAATGTGTTGATAATCATTAGAAATTAATTGAGGTATTTCTGCTTTTTATTTAAAACAATCATCTAAAACTTCATAAAGAATTACGCCCTTTAATCCTTTATGCTATTAACCTTACTTATCCAGCAGAAAGTACAAAGATGATATTAATCATTCAGTTATGCTCTTATATATGAGTTGAGTTGATAAAAAACACATTCTGGAAAAAATTGTTCTATATTATAGTTTAGCTTCTTATCGTTACCCTAAATACAGGGAAATAGATATCTTAAGTAATTTTTGAGCTTTAATAAGTCATTACAATTCAATTATTGAGTGCTTTGTAAATAATTCATTCATAATTAATTGAGGATGAAAGGGCTTAGATTCCAATCTAATTGCTTTGTGTATATCGTCGTTATATACAGAGAGAAAATGAGATATAGTCACTTTATTTTTGGTAAATTCTTTCACGATAATAAGCATTAAACAAATATTTTGATGGATATCTTCAAAAAATGCATTCTATCAGAATGCCGTAAACAACAATATCATATCTTAATACATAGATGTTATTATCGATTTATTGTATAGATTGATACACAGTAATATTCAACAATTACTAATGCCTAATCAAAATGTTATCCCTCCAAATTTAACTCTCTTTATTTTATATTAATAATGTATATAATTATTGTTCAAAGAAAGTCCTTCCTTTGAAAAAAAACGATAATTCAGATGATTAAACCCTTTGCAATATATATATTAGAATTTGTCCTTCATAATTTTCTCTTAAATACATTTCATCAGATGGTAGCAGTGAAGAGCCATCTTTTGAAATTTTATATCCATCATCTCCAATTTGGTAAGTATCTTGTCCATACATATTTATGATTTTTAAATTGTTTTCACTAACTATTTTTTCAATATCAGAATTTAAATAATGTTTAAAGTGAAATTTATTTGGATTTTTTGTTAGACTGTGTTTCTTTTCATGAGGGACGGATAAAAATAATAGCCCCCCATGCTTAAGCGCTTTAATCATCATCCCAATAAAACATTCATCTTCTTTCACATGTTCTAATGACTCAAAACATGTAATAAGATCAAATGTCTCATGTGGTAAAGTAAATGGATATAATTTACTGGAGAACAGATTGTTTTCTAAAGAAAAATTTGCATTTGCCGCTTCTATAGCCTCATTAGATCCATCAATTCCTAAAACAAACATATCTGAATTCTGATTAGCCAACATAAAAGAACCATATCCGTTACCACAGAATATATCCAAACACAAATCCATTTTTTTACTTTTAATATAATTATTAACTAATTCATATCTGTTTCTGTGGTCAGCACGAATATCGCATAAACTATTCCCAATCTGTCTTTCCCCACTATGAAGTGAATAGTCTTTTCCATCTTTAAGCGTATTGCGTAGGTTAATGTTTTTTTCATTTGATTGGATGAGCATCTGAACAACTTCAGAATGATAAATGACATCATTAATTTTTCTATAAATTTTATGTTTAATATTAGATAACATGGTATTAGTTCCTTCCTCCTATTGTTTAATAGGAATACAAAAAATGTAAAATCTACACTTATTTTATCACGAAAAAAAAAATAATAATATTTCATAGAGGCGATTTCGTGTTTTCTGATTTAACATCCATTTTGAATTAATGCTAAAATCACCCCATTGATACATAAATTACAAACACCCTAGGAGCTTCTCTTGATTTGGTTTGCATCTTTTCAAATTGCAGGATTGATTTTCATCATTTGTGCTATTTTTGCATATTGTAAATTTAAAAATATCCCTTATTTTTTCTTTTTTTGGACAAAGAAAAAAGGCATCTTTTTTACAATACTATTGATGATTGTTTTAATTGCTTTAGCCTGTATAAAGCCCCTTTATAATACGTTTGATTGTTATACTTATGGCTTAACAACAAAAACAACAACGAAATATTCGTGGTGGTTTAGTAAGTGTTTAGCAAAAAATAAATCAGGCGCATTTGTGCAGATTAATCTGTCACGCTCTGTTCCTGATGGTGGACAAGATTCAAATCATATTAAAGAAGAAGATGATGAAAATGCAGGTGGTTTATAAGCATGGAAAATGTTGAGGGTAAAAGAGTCATTGTTGGAATGTCTGGGGGGGTAGACTCCTCCGTAGCTGCACTTCTCCTTAAACAACAAGGCGCTGACGTTCATGGCGTTTTTATGAA
>CAZBKP010000009.1:0-14644 GCA_964492525.1 uncultured Cardiobacteriales bacterium | reverse complement strand
TAGCTGCACTTCTCCTTAAACAACAAGGCGCTGACGTTCATGGCGTTTTTATGAAAAATTGGGAAGATAATTACGAAACAGGCTATTGCTCAGCAGAAGAAGATTTAAAAGATGCAGAATCCGTTTGTAAAACGTTGGGAATCCCCCTTCATAAAGTGAATTTTGTCAAAAACTATAAAGAGCGCGTTTTTTCTTATTTTATTGATACGTTAAAAGCAGGATTAACACCCAATCCTGATGTACTTTGTAACAAAGAGATCAAATTCAAAGCATTCTTAGATTATGCGAATGAAATGGGAGCGGATTATATCGCGACAGGGCATTATGCAAGAACTGAACGTAAAAATGGGGAAACCTTTCTGCTCAAAGGCGTTGATCAAAACAAAGATCAAAGTTATTTTTTGCATCTATTAAGCCAATCCCAAATTAAAAATGCGCTCTTTCCTGTGGGTGAACTCGAAAAACCCAAAGTAAGAGAATTAGCACTCGAACATAAACTTATCACATTTGATAAAAAAGATTCTACAGGGATTTGTTTTATTGGTGAACGTGATTTTAATGAATTTATCAGTCAATATCTTCCTTCTAAGCCCGGAAAAATGATTACAGTCGAGGGGGATGTCATCGGTGAGCATCATGGGCTTGCATTCTACACAATTGGTCAGCGAAAAGGTCTTAATATTGGTGGGCAAAAGGATTCGACAGGAGAACCGTGGTTTGTTGTAGATAAAAAAATTGAGGAGAATGAGATTATTGTTGCCCAAGGAGAACATCCTGCACTTTACAAAGGTTTTCTAACTGCGCGACATGTCCATTGGATCAATCCTTCCCTTAATCTAGAGACCATCAACCAAAATCTGACGGCTAAAATTAGATATCGACAAAAAGATGTTCCTTGCACGTTACGTCTTCTTGAAAATAATCGAATTCATGTTGATTTTGAGACACCTCAACGCGCCGTTACTCCGGGACAATCTATCGTCTTTTATCATGATGATATTTGTCTTGGGGGCGCGATTATTGAAAATAGTCCAACTTAAACAATATATAAGAGAACCATGATCACATTAGATGAAATGAATACGTTTGCAAAGCAAACGCTCGTTGAAAACTTAGGAATCACTTTCACAAAAAGTGCCGTGGGCTATCTAGAAGCCACCATGCCTGTAGATGAAAGAACATGCCAGACTTATGGCTTGCTTCACGGTGGCGCAACGATTGCACTTGCTGAAACGGTTGCAGGAATGGGAACGTTTAACCTGACGCTTCCTGAAAAAGCATGTGTTGGAATGCAAATTAGCGCAAGCCACCTCTCTTCTGCCTTAAAAGGAGAAACGGTCATTGCCAAAGGGTCATTAATCCATAAAGGAAGAACCACTCATGTTTGGGATGTGAATATTTATGAAATTAAAAGCGAACGCTTAATCTCAACAATTAGAGTCACAAATGCGATTATTAATCATAAGAAAAGAGCACAAACTTCATAGCGACTTTCCTTTAGAAAAGCGTGAGAAATTCCTCACGCTTTTTTATTACCCTCTAATGAACGGAAACATCAATCAAAGAGAACTGTTTGACATCAAAGAGTCCGTTTGATGTTAGTTTTAACTCTGGAATCACAGGAAGCGTCATAAAGACCAATGTCATTAATGGATGAAAGGCGTCAGATAAATTAAAATGAGATCGTGCTTTATTGATCAATATTTCTAATGCTTCAGCGACTTCCTCAGCCGTTTGATTTGTCATTAATCCACCAATTGGAAGCGGTAAATTACCGATAACCTCCCCATTTTGCACTAATGAAAATCCGCCTCCAATGGCTTCAATATTTTTAATCGCTGCAATCATGTCAGAGTCATTATCGCCCACAACAACAATATTATGAGAGTCGTGTGCAACAGAAACAGCAATTGCACCATTTTTGATTCCATATCCTGAAAGGATTCCAACGCCAACTTTCCCGCTTGCATGATGCCTTTCAATAACTGCAAGCTTATTTAACCCTGCATTATCTTTAGCATGGAAAATCCCATTCATATCCCTATTAACATCTAATTGCAGATTTTTTGTGACAACACTTTTGGGGATGACGCCAATTGCGTGCACGGTATCAGTTGTTAACTTGAGAGTTAAATCCTCTTCACTCATTGGAGCGATGTGAATGGTATTTAAGACATCCTCAGCATGATGCTCTTTTAAGGTAACGATCATTTTTCCATCGCTTGCAACCTCTTGCCCCATTGATAAAACATGAAGGGGATCAAATGCTTTTAAATCTTTAACAATCAATAGATCCGCATCATAACCCGGAGCAATTGCACCTTTTCCTTTTAGTTTAAAGCACTCTGCCGCATTGAGCGTTCCCATTGTAATCGCAATAAAAGGATCAAGACCTGCTTCAACTGCTAAACGAAGGCTTTTATTAATGTGCCCTGTTGCCAAAATATCAGAAGGTTCACGATCATCCGTACAGAAGACACAGCGACGAGAGTTTTGAGGTGTTACAGCAGGAAGCAAGTTTAATAGATCCTTACAGGTAGATCCTTCACGCAGTAAAATATATTGCCCCATGCTCAAACGCGCAAGCATGCCACCCATATCGCTACATTCATGATCCGTTTCAATTCCCGCAGAGATATACGCAGTCAAATCTAAGCCTTTAACCCCCGGACTATGCCCATCTATAACCCGATTATGGTTCTTCGCCATCATTAATTTATCAATCATCCCCTCGGAATGATTGATTACGCTTGGATAATCCATCACTTCACCTAATCCAAGCACACCATCATCTTCCAATAAGGGTTCTAAATCCGATGCTTCTAATACTGCACCTGCGGATTCAAAAGGCGTTGCAGGCACACATGAGGGGAGTTGAATTTTGACATGAAGGGGTAAATCTCGGCTTGCATCCAACATATATTGGATCCCTTTTACTCCACAAACATTCCCGATTTCATGGGGATCCGCAATAATTGTCGTCGTCCCAAATGGAAGAATCGTTCGAGCAAATTGTGCAGGTGTTAACGATGAAGATTCAATGTGGACATGCCCATCAATGAGCCCTGGCATCACAATTCCACCACGAGCATCCAAAGTCTCTTTTGCCTCATAGTTGTGTCCAAAGCCAATGATTTTTCCATTACCAATCGCAAGTGGCCCATTGATGAGAATTTGATTATAGACATCAACCACTTTACAGTTAGTGATCAGAAGATCGACAGGCGTTTTCCCTTTTGCCATATCGATCACGCTAATTAATTGTTCTCTTTCATTCATGTCATTATCCTTTGATTCGTCCGTGACTACAGCTACATTTCAAGACAGGTTGAGTGATTGATTGGGCTGCGAAATCAATCACGCCCAAATCTGTAATCGCAAAGTCAGGAATAGCAGTAATTTGTAAACAGCACATATAGAACATTGGATCAGGGAGGTCACATCCCAATCCACGCGCAAGCGTTAGAAGTTTCTCTTCCTCTTTTGCCATTTCTACAGGATCAAGATCTGAAACGATTCCTGCAATCGGTAAAGGCAAAAATCCTAAAATTTTTCCATCCTTTACAATCACCTGTCCGCCCCCATTTTTAGCAAGATGATTGATCGCAATTGCCATATCCTCTTTATTTGCACCGATGCAGACAACATTATTGTCATCTGGGGCGCATGAGCTTGCCATTACCCCTGCTTTTAATTTCCATCCTGAACAAAAACCTACATTCGGTTTTGTGGTTGTTTTTCCGAAACGCTCAATTACTGTGGCATAGAGCACATCATTTTCAATATCAGGAAGTACTACACCATCCTTAACAGCAAGCTCAACATGGCGTGCTTTACGAACAAATGGTACATCAAAATCAACTTCTAAAGAGAGCGCATGAACCTTATCACCTTCTAACTCTGTTTTGACACAAAGATCATTCGCATCGACATTATTCATTTTTACGGTATTTAAAAGAAGATCGCTTCGCTTAGGTGGCGTTAATACTTTACTCATCTTGCCATTTTCTACAACGACCTCTCCTTTGGCGATGACGCTATCAATTTCAAATGCGACAAGATCTTCAACAAATAAAATATCTGCAAATCGTCCTGGGCTGATGGATCCAACAAGATGATCAATACGATAGGCTTCTGCCGAGTTAATAGAACCCATTTGAATCGCCGTTAATGGATCAACTCCATTTTTGATTGCCATTCGGATCAATTTATCCATATGACCATTCGCTAAAATTTCAGAAGCAACCACATCATCCGTACAGAAACTGACTCGACGTGCTACACGAGGATTTAAATGTGTCACGATCTTCATGTTCTCTTCTAAAAAGTGAGAAATTGAAGATTCACGAATAATCACAAACATTCCTTTGCGCACTTTTTCCATCATCTCTTCATGATTATAGCTTTCATGATCTAAACGCACACCAGCACACAAGACAGAATTTAGTTTTTCATTCCGATTCATCGGCGCACAACCAAATACAGGAAGTCTATTTTCTCTTGCAAGCTCAAGCGCACGCATGACATCAGGATGTTTATTTTCGACAAACTCAGAAACTGTTTCCCAAACGCCAAACACTTCAGGCCATTTTTGGACTTCTTCATGAACTTCTGCGGTAACATTGAAGCCAACATTACTTTGTGGAAGCGTATACGGTGTAAAAAATGGTAATCCCCAAAATACATGTAAAGGCAAGCCATCTATTTCTCCTAAGATCTCTTTAATTCCTTCCATTCCAACAGTAACCACATATTGATCAAGCCCTGAGATAATACTTGTTGTTCCATGAGGGACGACGGCTTTTGCAAAGCTCGTCATGGAGAGTTTGCTACACTCAATGTGTAAATGCCCATCGATCAATCCAGGGACGAGATATTTCCCTTTTGCATCAATGATTTTTGTATTGGCACCTTTATAATTCGAAACATCCCCTGTAGCGACAATTTGTGAGCGATAAATCGCGACATCAGCAGGATAAATCTCACTTGATGTGACATTCACAAGTTTTCCATTGGTTATGATGATATCCGCAGGAATTTTAGCTGCGCCTGCATCGATCATATCGCGAATTGATTCTTTTCTCATAGGTTGTATCCTTATAAAAAGATGTAACGAAGTAAAAATAAGAGTGCCATTAATCCCGTACAAAGAGAGACCTCTTTATAACGACCTGCAGTCACTTTAAGAACAACATAAGTAATAAATCCAAGTGCAATCCCTTCTGTAATCGTAAAGGTAAACGGCATTGCAATTGCCGCAACAAATGAAGGTGTTGCTTCTGTTAAATCTTCCCACTCTACCTTGGCAAGCTCAGAGATCATTAATACCCCGATATAAATTAAAGCGCCTGTCGTTGCATATAACGGAATCATCTTTTCAAGAGGTGAGAAAAAAAGCATCAATAAAAATAGAATCCCTACGCCTAAAGACATCAATCCAGTCCGTCCTCCAACTGCAACGCCTGATGCACTTTCAACATATGCAGTAACGGCAGATGTCCCCATAAATGAGCCTAAAGCAGAGGTACTACTATCAATTAATAATGATTTTTGTTGATTGGGATAATGCCCATTTTTATCCGCTAAATTTGCTTTTGAAGTCACCGCGATAAATGTCCCTGATGACTCAAATAGGTTGATCAGCATGACAGAAACTATGACACCAATCATAGAGAAACTTGCGATATCTTTAAATTCTAGTTGACCTGTCACAGGCGCGATAGAGGGTGGTAAGCTCACTAAACCGTGATATTGAACATTTGGATCGACGATCAAGGCTATTATTGTAATAATCGCAAAAGAGATAAGAACCGAAGCATGTTTTCCGCGATTCGCGAGAACGATGACAATAAAAAAGCCAAGCGAGCCGAGTATAAAAGGAATGCTTCTAGGATTTCCTAATGCAACCATTGTGTCAGGATTTGCGACAATAATCTCAGCATTATGAAGCCCTATTAATGTAATTAATAATCCACATCCGCTACTAATCCCGATTCTTAAGGAAAGTGGAATATTGGAAACCATCCAATAGCGAATCTTGAAAATAGAAAGTAATAATAAACACACTGCGCTTAGAAAAATAAGCGTCATGCCCGTTTGCCAAGTCAAACCATTAGCACCCACAAGAACATAGGCAAAATACGCATTAATCCCCATGCCTGGAGCCAATGCAATTGGTAACTTTGCAACAACGCCCATTAATACAGAAGCAATTGCAGTGATCAGAACCGTTGTAACGTAAACCGCTTGCGTATCCATCTGGGCTGCACCCAATATTTTAGGATTCACAAATGCGATATAAACCATCGTAATAAACGTGGTAAAAGCTGCAATAAGCTCTTGCTTTACTGTGGTTTTATAGTGAGATAATTGAAAATAGCGTTCAAGAAATGAATACACCGTGCTCTCCTAGAGTAATAGATAAAGAAACACATCTTGATGTGTTGTGTGAGGTGGACTTAAACTTTAGTTTTAGATATTGTTTTAAGTCACCTCCTTCACCTATTTAATCTAGTGTCGCTTAGCGAATGTAAAGAGGATGGGGTGTGCAGCTACACGATTCCCGCAGATCGGGAATTTTCTCTGGAATTAATATGTGTATCAACAAATTAAAGTCCTCGTGCGTGCATAAAAAATTTAAGAACGTAAATTATATTTTTTTATGACAAATGTCAATATTTTTAAATTAACACATTATCTCATTGCCAATAAATGATCTATTTTAAGGCATCAATAACAGCGTCTACATGATTTGGCACTTTAACTTTACGCCACTCTTTTACGATCTCTTTTTTTTCAAGATCAATAATAAACGTGCTTCGTTCAATTCCGAATCCAAGCTTACCAAATAATGTTTTTTCTTTAATGACGTCAAAAGCTTTACAAACAACTTCAGACTTATCAGAAATTAAAGGAAAGGTGAGTGCCTTTTTCTGTGCAAAATTTTGGTGAGATTTAACGCTATCTCTAGAAACACCTACAACACTCGCATTAAGTTTTTCAATCTCTTTAAGATGTGCTTGAAAGGATACTGCTTCATTAGAGCATCCTGGAGTATTATCCTTCGGATAAAAATAGAGGACTAAAAAACGTGTTTTTAAATCAGATAACTTTAAGGTACCGTTTTGTGTTTCGAATGTTTCATCCAAAATTTTAGAAAAATCTAAACTCATTTTAAAACTCCTCTATTTCGCAAAAAAGTTAAGTGTTTGAAAATCGAATACTTCAACTAGCAAATGTGAGCATGCTGCAATCACTCCATAAATAATAATAATATATGGCATCCATTTTCCTCCCATTGCAATGAAATTTTCTTTTGCTGTTGATGGATGTTTTTTTCGATATTGAATGACCGTTAATGCAGGAACGATCACAGACCATATCGCAGCAAATAACCCCGCAAACCCAATTGCAAGAACAAATCCATTAGGAAGTGCGATTCCTAATAGTGTAGGAGGTAAGAATGTAATTGTAGCGGTTTTTAAACGACCAACTTTACTATTATCAAATCCAAATAGATCCGCAATGTAATCAAATAACCCAAGACCTGCTCCTAAGAATGATGTCACTACGGCAAAAAAGGCAAATATTCTTAAAGATAGATCAAAAAATTGATTTGCATGAATTTGATTAAGAAGCCATTTGACTTGATCTGCACCTACATTAAGAAACTCAAGCCTAGGAATATTACCCATAATCGAGATCATCCAACCAAAATAGAATACAAAGGTGATAATCATTCCGATAAGAATCGCCATACGAATTTTTCGTCCTTGATCACTCCCGTAGTATTTTACAAAACTTGGAACACTTGCGTGGAAGCAAAAAGAGGTTAAGTAAAAAGGTAAGCTTGCAAAAGCATAAATTGCGTATCGATTAGGACCATTGGAATTAAATAAAAAATCAAAAGAGATGGTATTTAATAATCCAGTCAGTGCAGCAAATAGTGTCAAAAACATCCCAATCATTAATACAGATGAAATGCGATCCACCATTTTTGCGCCCCACCAAACCATAGCAGTAAAGAGAATTGAAAAAATTAGCCCTGCCAAAGGTTTGGGTACTGTAATACCATAATTATTTTCAATCGTTCCACTAATCACAGATCCCGAGCCATCTACATATGCATAGAGCAAAATATAAAGCACAAATGCCACAGAAAGCCCATTAATGATACTCCAAATACGGCCTAAATTATCTTTCACGAGTGTATGAAAGCTTGCTCCAGGATCATAA
Organism: uncultured Cardiobacteriales bacterium; assembly: GCA_964492525.1. Lineage (GTDB taxonomy): Bacteria > Pseudomonadota > Gammaproteobacteria > Cardiobacteriales > Wohlfahrtiimonadaceae > Wohlfahrtiimonas. Next base: position 6,409 of record CAZBKP010000009.1, on the reverse strand, counting down.
TTTAAATTGACCTCTAAAATCATCTCAGCAGAAAGATGCATAAAAAACACCGTGACAACCATAACAATAACGGTCCATGTAAACCACATTCCTGCAGATGCAATGGGTAGGCTTAACATCCCAGCCCCTATCATCGTTCCGGCTGCAATCATTGCGCCCCCAAAAATACTGGGCACTTTATTTATCTTCATCCTACACTCCTACTGTTCTACATTAACCTTGTAGATTCTACCCTCCATATTCTGAATAGCAACTTTAAATCACAATAAAAAAGTGTCTATCTCTTCAAAATAGACACTTCTTGAATATTAGTTTTTATTTTTGAAGCAATCGCTTCTTCTGTTTTAAATGGTGACTAATTAACCGAGAAAGCGCTTCTTTTAATCTTCGATCATCTTTTAATCCTCTAGCTCTCAACATTGTTATCCTCCGCAATAGGCGTTTTTAATTTTATTTTTTTCTCAGCTTTAGATTGAGAGATAGCATACCAATCTATATTTCGTGTCAGCACCATCGATGCACCAAGAGATACAAAGAGAAGAATGGATCCCAAGAGAAGATTGTACTCTTCACCACTAATTAACAGATAAAGAACTGCATATAAAATTATTAGCAATATTGAAAATCCCACAACTTGCTTCAGATTTTCCAAAATTGAACGAATATAGAATGAAATGAGTGTAATTGTAGCTATTGATGAAATAATATATGCCCACAAAAATCCTATGTGTTCAGAAAGTGAAAAAAGAAGCAGAAAGAAAAGTGTTAACGCAATACCTACAAAACTATATTGAACAGGATGAATATTAATCCCTCTTAGCACTTCAAAAAGAAAGAATCCTGCAAATGTGAGCCCTATAAAGAGAATCGCGTATTTTACAGAACGATCACTTTGGGTATATTGATCTACCGAATCTATAATTTTAAATCCTGAACTTCCTTGCATTAGATTTGAACATCCTTTGGTTGCGAGACAAGATAATGTTTTCATTGGTGCTTCATTTGAGAATTGATTCAAAGACCATTCGGCAGTAAATCCTTTATTTGAAACCTTTCGTGACTGAGGCAAATGGAGCCCATCAAAACTTGGATCAGGCCAATTACTTGTGATATTAACATTCGTCATCGTCCCAATCGGTACAAAGTAAAACGATTGGCTACCTTGGATATCTAACTGAATATTAAAACCAATCTTTGATGAATTAAATAGAGAGATATTCTTAATCTCCCCAACAAGTGCAGATGAAAATTTTGGAAGCCCTGATACAGGTTCGACAGATAATGGCGCACCATTTAAAGAGAAACTAAGATTATTTTTAACGCCCCGCATATCAGAAACACTCATTACGAGATAGGGTTTTCCGATATAATCTAGATCCTCTGGATTGATATATTTTGATAGATCAAAATTTCCCTCAAATGTTGTCGCTGCGTCATACATTTTAAGATCATAAATATTGCGATAGCGCCTTGTCACATTTACATTTGACGTAATGGATAGCTCTGATGGAACAATATAAATCGTTTTTGACTCACCATATTTTTTATAAGGAACTACCAAAATTGGTCCCACTACTGTTTGGGCATTTATACTACTCTCTGCCATTCCTCTTACAGCCTTATTTCTAAGACTTGATCGTTCATTAATAAGGTTAGTGAGCATTCCAACGCCAACGATCAATACGATCGATATCACAATAATCATACCTATTTTGCTACTGATTTTTTGTTTCATATATTTTCCTCACGTTTTAAAGTGATGAAATTATGAGAGGAGAATGCTAAATAAATATGAAGTGAATATGTTTTTTGTGTGAATTCCTATAACTATAAAATACAACAATCATTGAATTCTTTAGGTATGATAAACAAAACACTCCTGACATAAGGGTGTCAGGAGGAGATGGGTATACTTCTTTTGTCAATTTTGACATAAATTATTCTAACTAAAGGAGTATCTCTCATGAATAATAGTCCAATCGCTTGGTTTGAAATTGTAGTTCAAAACTTTGAACGTGGTTGCCAATTTTACAGTAAAGCATTTGATATGACGTTAACCACGATGAAGATCGACAATATTGATATGGCGCTTTTTCCTTATCAAGATGGCTATACCGGAGGAGCATTAGTGGCAAGCCCTAATTATGATGATCATGTTGCAGGTCCCAATACCTCCATCATCTATTTAAACTGTGATTCAGTTACAAAACAGCTGAGCAAGATTATCTCTCTTGGCGGAAAAGAGGTGTTTCCTACAACAAAGATCGGTGAAAATGGCTATATTGCTGGATTTGAAGACAGTGAAGGGAACTATATTGGGATCTGGTCTGAAATGGAATAATAAATGAGAAGAGCCGATCGATTATTTGAAATCATCCAATATCTCCGAACCCGTGAGCTGACAACAGCTCGCTGGTTAAGTGAAAAATTAGAAGTTTCAGAACGGACGATTTATCGTGATATTCAAGATTTGATCTGCTCGGGTGTCCCCATCGAAGGTGCCGCTGGGATGGGTTACGTTTTACATAAGACGTATGATTTACCTCCGATCATGTTTAGTCGGGAGGAGGTAACTAGCCTTATTATCGGCATCAAGATGGCGATGACATTAGGTGGAAAAGTAGCAAATTCAGCTGAGCACGCACTTTCAAAAATTAATGCCATTTTACCCACAGACTTAAAACAAATTTCTCAATCAACTCAAATCTATACGCCCCCTTTTTATCAAGAAGAGACCTTAGGGGAAATCATATCAACACTCAATCACGCGATTATTCATCGCAATAGTGTTGCCATTGAATATAAAAAGCTAGGAGAAACCACCTCAAGTCACAGGGTCATTTATCCCTTAGGAGTCTTCTTCTGGAAAGAGTGTTGGACGCTTGTAAGTTGGTGCACATTAAGAGAAGCATTTCGAACATTTCGCCTTGACCGCATTGAGCAACTCACGCTTATGGATGAGCACTTTAAATTAGCGCCTGAGCAAAGATTAACGCATTTTTTAAGTTTAATTCCCACAAAGGGCATAAATGTAAATTTGAAATAACCTGCTTTTTCGCAGGTTATTTTCTTAGGGTAATTAATTATTATTTTTTAAAGGTGGAAGCCATTCCCCTCCTTGAATACACATACTCCATAATACATCAGGAATACCGTAATGATCCGCCTTGTTCGGATCTAATGTTGTTTCAATTTGATCAACTTTTCCCTCTTTAATCAGCGTTCCAATCGTTGGATTAATCATCACCGTACGCCCAAGCGCGATAAACTCAGCCCATCCCGTCTCATAGGCGGATAAGATTTGATCTGCAGTATATAACCGACCCACTCCGATTAATGGAAGCTTTCCTTTAATTCTGTTGTGAATAAGCTCAATACGTGTCGAATGCGTATCTCCACCTCGTCTAACGTGAGAATAAAAATCGCTTAACGAGACATGAAGATACTGCAGAGGTTTTGTGACAAGGGCATCAATCAGGTCAAAGGTGTCTGCCATCGTTAATCCGTGCTCTGAATCCTCTTCAGGAGAGAATCGATACCCGATGATAAAATCATTGCGATTTAACTTTTCTTTCGTCGCAACGACCGCATCGATCACCGCCATAGGAAAGCGCAATCGATTTTCTAGAGTTCCGCCCCATTGATCGCGCCTTTTATTGGTGTGTGCAGAGAAAAATTGTTGAATTAAATAATGATTCGCACCATGAATTTCTACACCATCAAACCCCGCCTGAATTGCCAATGCCGTTGCTTTTGCAAATGATTGGACGAGCTGTAAAATCTCATTTTCAGTTGCTTCTCTTGTTTGCGTTTCTTCATCATCGCTTGCCCCGATTTTATCTTGTCCTTTTAATAAAGAAGGAACGGATTTAATCCCGCCATGATGTAGTTGTAAGATCGCTTTTGCGCCTTGTTTTTTTATAAGTGTCGCAGTTTCTATAAGGCTCTTAAGTTGAGACTCATAAAGGGCTTCGGGTTCACCTTGAAATGCTTTTCCATTTTCAGAAACTAAAGTGGCTGCAGTGATAAAAATCCCGATATCATTTGCTCTATTTTGTAAAAAAATAGCTTCTTGTTTGCTTAATGTTCCATCTTCGTTGGAGGAAAAATGCGTCATTGGAGCTACTGCGAGCCTATTTTTAATCACAACGCCATTATTTAACGTATAACTTGTAAAAAGAGGGGCATACTTCGTATTCATAAGGTTCTCCTTAAGTTATTTACAATTATTGATTAAGCAATCCAATGCATTTTTATAGCGATCTGACCACTCAAATGAACAGTTTAACCGTACATGATTATGTTCAACGTCTTGTATATTAAAAAGTTCATTGGGGCTGACGCTAATATTATTTTTTAATAATGTTTGGTAAATTTTCATGCTACTAACTTTCTTAGGTAGTTTAAGCCATAAGAAATAGCCACTATCATAGTTTTTAACCTCACATTCATCGGGTAGATTTTGACAAAGATAGTGATAAAACTGCTGTTTATTTTTGTATAAACGTCGCCTTAATGTTCTCAAATGACGTTCATAATGATGATTTGAGATAAATTGAACGAGCGCATTCTGGAGTAAGGCATTTGCAGAGATGGTACTCATCATTTGAAGATGCTGTATTTTTTCTGAGAAGTGTCCTGCATGCACCCATCCGATTCTAAAATTTGCACCTAATACTTTAGAAAATGAGGAGCAGTGGAGCACAAGATTTTCTTTATCGAATCGTTTCATTGGTGCAGGATGCTCGCCATGATAGTAAAGCTCTTCATAAACATCATCTTCAATCAAGTGGATATGGTGTTCATGAAGTATTTTAGCAATTCTCTCTTTAATTTCTTGGCGGACGGTAAATCCGATAGGATTATGACAGTTGAGCATAAACCAGCACACTTTAATCGGATACGTTTCTATGGCACGCTCAAAGGCATCAATGTTAAATCCATCGTGAGGATCATCAGGGATGGTCACCACATTTAATCCAAGTTTTTCTGCAATTTGCCAAGCACCATAAAATAGGGTTTGCTGCAATAAAATATAGTCACCTGCTTTGGTTAATGCCTGCAGAGAGAGATTCAGTGCATCCAAACATCCCGATGTTATAACAATATCGTCACTTTTTGTTGGAACCCCCTGCATCGTATATCGTTGAGCAATTAACTTTCGTAGCGCTTCATTTCCTGGAGGGAGATTAGACTGATGATCCATTAACTTATCACGAGTTAACGTTCGCATAATTTGTAATAACTTAGGGGGATTTAAGAGCTCATGGGATGGAAAAGGAGAGCCGAGTTGAACCATCTCATCGGACTGAATCGATTTAAGATACTCAAAGACAAAAGAGTTAATCTCAATCTTTCGGTTTAGATGAATGCCTTCTTCAGAGAGTTGATCAAAATAATGTTGGTTGGGTGAGACAAAGTAGCCTGACTTCTCAATAGAGTAGATTAATCCTTGCGATTCTAGTTCTTGGTATGCATTTAATACCGTCATTAAGCTTAAGCCTGTCAGCTCGACTTGATCACGCAATGAGGGTAAACGCTCGTGCGCGTTTAAACTTCCCTCATTGATGAGCTTTTTAAGGCTCTTTGTGATCCGCTCATATTTATACATAGTTATCTAAGAAGATAAAATAGTAGTTTAATGAGCCCAGAAAGTGCAGCTAAACTAAAAAAACCAGAGAGCCAAAGTATAATAAACCACTGTGTTGAAGAGAGTTCCTTCTTCTTCATCTCAACTCCTTTAATGATATCCTTCATCACCGATATGAACTTTATGTCTAAACACCCAATACGAAATTACGGTATACGCAATCACTAATGGAATGAATATAATAGCACCGACTAAAATAAATCGCTGACTTGATTCAGGCGCTGCGGCTTGCCAAATATCGACATAAGGTGGAATAATCATAGGAAAAATGCTGAGAACAAGGCCTAAAAAAGCAACAATCATAATAAATAGCGTCACTATAAAAGGCATCACCTCTTTTTTCTTTTGAATGGACTTAAATACTAGCGCAAAAAGCGAGAGCATCACACTCAATAAAATGATGAAGACAATCAAGTTAGGCATCGAAAACCAACGTGTTTTGAGGTGAGGCATTGCAAAAGGCGATAAGACTAACAGTATTAAAAAAACGATACCTAATATCCAGATGAGTTTAGGTAATAACTGGAACATATGAGATTGAATGCGATCAGATGTTTTTAGAATCAACCATGCACAACCTAAAACTGCATACATCACTACAACCCCTACACCTGAAAGCAACGTAAACGGTGTGAGCCAATCAAAAGTATTGCCTGAGAAAATTCCATTTGTGGTTTGAATTCCCTGAATCACAGCTGCAAGAATCACACCTTGTAAGAAGCTTGATAGAATTGATCCTGCAATAAAAGCACGATTCCA
>CAZBKP010000008.1:0-20234 GCA_964492525.1 uncultured Cardiobacteriales bacterium | reverse complement strand
TATCGATATTATCTTTTTGAAATTGTTCTAATGCATTTTTTCCGACAGGATCATTTCCTACCGCAGAAATAAATTGGATATTAGCACCTGACCTACCTGCTGCTACAGCTTGATTCGCTCCTTTTCCTCCAAGTGCAACTTGGTACTGAGTGCCTGAAAGTGTTTCGCCAGGGGCTAAAAAGTGCGGAACATTGAGAATATAATCGACATTACTACTTCCAAGAACGATCAGTTTTTTCATCTTGAATACCACCTTATTTTGAGGAGGGTTTATACCGTTTTTTTAAGAATTTTAGAGAGACTTTTCCTCGTCGAATTTGATCTAAAAATACTGCAAGGATAATCACAAGCCCAATAATGACGCGCTGTGTATCTGAAGCAATATTAAGAAGCGTTAATCCATTTTGTAATACACCAATAATTAAAGCTCCTATTGCCGTTCCTACAACGGAACCCACACCACCCGATAAACTTGTACCCCCAATTACAGTTGCTGCAATTGCATCAAGCTCATAACCGACGCCACCAATGGGCTGTGCTGCATTTAATCTTCCAACAAGGATAACGGCACCAAGACCAGCTAATGCACCGCTAATGATATAAGCACGAATTTCCAACCAATTAATATTGATTCCTGATAGACGTACTGCCTCTTTATTTCCTCCAAACGCATAGAGTTGTCTACCAAATCGTGTTTGAGTAAGTACATAATAGCTTGTTAAAACAACGCAGAGGGCAATGATGATCGGAATAGGTAGTGAGAAACTATCTGTGATTGCGATTTTTCCATTTCCCAAATATCGCAATTGTGATGGAAAATTATAGATTGTTTTTCGTTCCGCAATTGTTAGCGCCAATCCTCTAGCAATACTCATCATACCGAGCGTAGCAATAAAAGGAGGGACTTTCATATATACAATAACAATCCCATTAATTAATCCACATAAGATGCCTGCAATAATGGCACCGAGTACTGAAAGGGAAACAACTAGAATAATCATCATTTGAGAGGCGTCAGGGCCAATCCATTTCATCCCTAAATGAACAAAAGTTCCTAGGCATACTGCACTTAAGGCCACAATAGAACCAACAGAAAGATCAATCCCTCCTGTCAAAATCACATAAGTCATGCCTGTTGCAATAATAGAGATTGTTGCGATTTGTAATAGGATATTAATAATATTATTTGTATTTAAAAATGAGGGCGTTGCAAAGCTCATAAAAGTGATGAGGGCAACAAGGATGATTCCTATTCCTAAATTTGAAATCGTTTTATTTAAAAATGTTTTATGCTTCATATTCATATTAAACCTTATCAATATAGATTAAGCGCCCACCATTAGGTGCATGATATTCTCTTCTGTAGCATCTTTTCGCATAACTTCTCCTACGAGCGATTTCTGGCGCATCACCAGAATTCTATCGGAAAGAAGGAGCAACTCTGGGAGATCAGAGGAAACCATAACAATGGTTCCACCAAGCGATGTAAACTCTCTCATGAGCTGATATATTTCCGCTTTTGCACCCACATCAATTCCTCGAGTAGGTTCATCAAAAAATAGAATTTTTACACCACTCTCTAGCCATCTTGCTAGAACAACTTTTTGTTGGTTACCCCCTGAAAGGGTTCCCGTTGTTTGTTCTTGATCACTCGCAACAATTCTTAATTTTTTGATATTCTCTTGAACACACGATTTCTCTTTTTTGGTATCAATAAAAATTCCATTCCATAAGCGATTAAGAATAGGTAGCGTAATATTCTTACGGATACTTTCACTTAGAATTAACCCTTGTCCTTTGCGATCCTCAGTTAAAAAACCAATTCCTGAATCCACTGCATTTTTAGGCGATTGAATATTGACGGGTTTACCATCAATTAATATTTCTCCCGATGAAGAGTCTGCACCAAAAAGTGCCCTTAAAATCTCTGTTCTTCCAGAACCAACCAACCCCGCAAATCCAATAATTTCACCTTGATTAACTTTGAACGAAATATTGTCAACATATGGGTTATTCAGATTAAGAACTTCCAGCTTAATATGCTCGCTTTTATTGGATTGATAATGCTCTGAAGAGATTTCTCGCCCAACCATTAATTTAATAATCTCTTCATTAGAGGTATCTTTATAACGCATAGTCCCTGTTCGGACACCATCTCGTAATATTGTTACTCTATCTGCAATATGTGGGAATTCTTCTAGGCGGTGCGAAATATATACCATCCCCACCCCTTTCTCTTTCAATTGATGAATAATCTTGAAGAGAGTTTCAGTATTTTTTCTAGAGATAGAGGCGGTTGGTTCATCAAAAATAATGATTTTATAATCATGAATAATTGCTTTTGCAATTTCAACCATCTGTTGCTGTGCAATTGAGAGAGAGGAGATGACATCAAATGGAGAAATATCGAGCTCAAGCTCTTGGATAACACTTTGGGTTCGTTCTGCCATTGTTTTCCAATCCATTTTCCCAAATAGATGACAATGTTCACCCCCTAAAAAGATATTTTCTAGAACAGTGAGTTCAGAAACCAATAGTAACTCTTGATGTATAAATCCAATACCCTGTTGTTGTGCATCTTTTACAGAGAATGGAAGGTAACTCTTTTCAAATAACTGCATTGAGCCTGCATCAGGCTCATAAATTCCAGAGATAATTTTACATAGCGTTGATTTGCCTGCACCATTTTCTCCAATGAGACAGTGGACTTCTCCCTCATTGAGGGTAAAATCAATCCCTTTTAAAACAGAAACACCCGAAAAGGATTTCGTAATGCCTTCCATTCTAAATATACATGTTTGCGATTGAGGCTCCATAATCTCGTTCTCTAGTCGTTAATAATGTGTTGAGTTTTATATCTAGACTTTGAAGTGAGATATGATACCTCAACTCATCTTTATATTCTTTTAAAATTTTTGTAATTATACTACAATGCAACTACATCAATCAGGTTGATTTTTGTTTCTTTTTTGAAATTTTAGGGGGATGTATGTTTGTTAAGAAGATAATGAAGAGCATTATTTTAATAGGTAGCTTTTTTGGTATGTTTGCATTTGCGCAGACTCAGCCTAAAATTGCACTTGTGATGAAAACATTAAGTAACGAATATTTCATTGCAATGAAAGAGGGTGCAGAAAAAGCGGCTAAAGACTTGAATATCAATCTTATTGTGCAAGTTGCAGAGAAAGAAGATTCAACTGAACAGCTTGTTTCTTTAGTTGAAAATATGATTGCAAGTAAAGTGGATGCAATTGTTGTTACACCAAATGATTCGCATGCATTCGTTTCTGTTTTCCAAGATGCTGAGAAAGCTGGAATACCCATTATTGACCTTGATGTAGAATTGGATAAAGATTCTGCAAAAGCTGCTGGATTGACATATTACTATGTCGGTGTGAATAATTTTGATGGCGGCTATAAGTCTGCAAAACGCTTAGTTGATGAATTGGGTGGAAAAGGTAAAGTTGTTGTTTTAGAAGGTATTCCAGGTGTTGATAATGGTGAGCAGAGAAAAGCAGGGGCATTAAAGGCATTCTCAGAGGCACCAGAGATTGAAGTGGTTGCATCCCAAACTGCAAACTGGGAGACAGAACAAGCATTGAATGTAATGACAAACATTCTAACTGCAAATCCTGATGTTGTAGGTGTTTTTGCAGCGAACGATAATATGGCAATTGGAGCTGTCACTGCAATTGAAAATGCGGGTTTAGCAGGTAAAGTTAAAGTTGCAGGATATGATGCGTTACCCCTTGCATTACAGTACATTAAAGATGGAAAAATGTTGAATACAATTGACCAAGGCCCTGCAGAGCAAGCAGCAAAAGGACTTGAATTTGCATTAAAACGTATTAAGAAAGAAGAAATTCCTGTAACCTATTATCAAGATCTTACCGTAATAGATAAGAGTAATGTTAAATAGAGTTATAATTTAACCAAAATAAAAGCCCCAAAATGGGGCTTTTATTTTACATATAACTTATCGAGTGTAGGCGTTACTCAACCACTCTAACAATGCTTCAAGCAATGCCTCTTTAGTTTCAAAGAAATGAGCACCATTGAGTTTGACTTCTTCATAGATTGCAAAAACAGTTTTATCCCACTTTAAACCAAGCGCCATTTCAGAAATTGTTCCCATATTTCCACCAATGGAAACGAGGCAATGTGCACTTCTTGCAATTAATGCGTTTCTCATCTCCCCCATTCCTGTAGGAAGGGCAAGTGATAAATATTCATTTGCATTGCTCAAATCCTCTTCTGGGAGGATGCCGATAGCGATTCCATTAGCCTCTGTAGCACCTTTTGATGCGGCTCTCATCACGCCTCCGCGTCCGCCACAAACGATCGAAAAGCCTGCTTGAGCGAGATGAGAGGCAATAAAATAAGCAGCATCACACTCATCAGCATTACCATCTCCAGGTCCTATGATCGCAATGGGTTGCCTGATTTTTTTATCAGAGTTTTGAAGGGTACGAATTTGATCAATTTTTGAGTTAACCATGAGAATTACCCCGATCTCTTTTGCTTGTCATAATGTCGCCGCAACTTAGCACAATTACGCATATTCCCATGAGAACGATCGACATAGCCGCTGCAGCAGGGAAGTCTGAACCCACATCATTAATTTCTGATAAAAGGAGTAGAGGTAGGATGTTAAGTTGACTTCCTGAAAGCGCTAGTGCAGTCCCATATGTTCCCATCGCAATTGCGGAGACTAAACAGCCTGCAGAAATGACAGAGGGCAATATCTCAGGAAGAACTGCATCATAAAAGGCTCTTGCTTTTGAAGCACCCAATGTTCTTGCCGCAGTAAATGGGCTTTTATCTAGATTGACAAAAACAGGGTACATGACGAGAGCGACTCTCGGAATGAGGTAGTAAGCATATGCAACGCCTAATCCTGCAACGCTATAAATAAAACTCCCCACGTTTGCAGGGTCCGCCCCTAATTTTGCCAATAGCTGTGTCACTAGGCCAGAGCGTCCAAAGGCTAAAATGAACCCATAGGCAATCACTAATCCTGAAAATGCAAGAGGAAGTCCTAAAAGCGTCATTAAAATCTTTCGCTTATTTTCTGGTTGCTTCGCAAGATCAACCGCAATGATTGTCCCTACGATCGCAGAGATTCCTCCCGCAAGAAGACCAAGAATCAGCGTATTTAAAATGGCTGGTAAAAAGAGGCGATTTTGAAATACTCTTACGAAAGCTGCACCTTTTTCTGAAAATGCCTCAGGCAGTAACACTGCCAAAGGTAAGAAGAAAAAGAATAGCATCAATATCCATGCGGGAAAGGCACCAAATTTTTTCATAATGTTAGCAATTAATGTCCTAGCGTTGCTTCAGACCAAAGTTTGTCAACATTTTGCTTTTGTCCCGCAGCTTTAATGACATCTAAAGGATGAACTTGTGGTGCAGGCGGCATTTTTGCTTTAACAGACTCAGGAAGCTCAATATCTGAAACAGAGGGGCGAACAAAACCTTCTGCAAATAGTTTTTGTCCTGCTTCACTCATCACAAAGTTAAGCCATAATTTACCTGAATTTGGATTTGGTGAGTTTTTAACTAAGCTCATACCGTAAGGTGCAGCAACACTTGCTTCTTCAGGGATAATGACCGCAATATCATCACCCATTCCATCCATATACTTCGCTTTTAAACCATCATTTTCATAGCTGATCCAAATTGGAATTTCACCTTTAATGAATTTAGCATAAGGGGTCGTGCCTTCAACACGAAGCACATTGCCATTCTCGTGAAGCTTTCCTAGATAATCGGTACCAGGTTTAATGTTTTCAACATCGCCACCATTCGCATAAGTCGCAGCAAACACGATCACTTGGCCGATGCCTGTTGATCTTGGATCAAGATAGGCAACAGATTTCTTATATTCAGGTTTTAAAAGATCTTGCCAGCTTTTAGGAACATTTTTTACTAATTTTGTATTCACTAAGAATGCAATATTCAGTGAATGCACTGCAAACCATTTGCCATCTTTCTCTTTAAATACTTCAGGAAGTTTATCAAAGTTGACAGGTTTGAATGATTCAACAACGTCTTTATTCGCAGCATCAACTGCAGAAGCCGCAAAATAATAAGCGGTATCCGCTTGAGGACGACGTTTACTTTTTTCTAATGCGATGACAGTAGCGGCAGAACCAATATCGTTATACGTTAATTCAACTTCAGGATAACGCTCTTTGAATGCTTTAAAAAGTGATTTCCAGTTTGCCCACTCAGGTCCTGTGTCAAAAGAGATGACAAACCCCTCTTTTTTAGCAGCATCATAAAGTGCAAACTCACCTTCATAGAGCTCCTTAGTCTGAGAAAAGCCCATTTGCATTGTTAGTAATAGTGCAGTTAAAGTACCAAGTAACGGTTTTTTTGAACGAATCATAAAAGTTTCCTTTCAGTTAAGTTAATAATCAAGTAAACGAATGTTATCGGGTGAAATTGAAATATGATGCTGAGGTAAGGTGGTTGATTCAATTAAAATGGTCGCTTCATCATTAATATGATAATCATAGCGACTAATTGCTCCTAAATATCTTGAAATACCCACTGTTCCACAAATGTTATTTGTATCATCTGTGGAATCAATGAGCCATTTTTCAGGGCGAAATAGCGCATGAAGCTGTGTTCCGATACTTCTTTGTGCAGTATCTACTTTAAACTTTGCAAAGCCAAGATCGATCTCATTATGCGCAGAAACAGTGGCAGGTAAAATGGTAGAAAGCCCGACAAACTTTGCGACATCCACAGAATTAGGTTCGTTATAAATTACCTTAGGCGATGCGATTTGGATTAAGCGTCCATCTTTAAAAACAGCTACTTTATCTGCCATTGTTAAAGCTTCTTCCTGATCATGCGTTACAAGCAGTGTGGTTGCTTTAAATTGTTGTTGGAGTTTGCGAATTTGATCCCTTAAATGTCCTCGAATCGAGGCATCTAATGCAGCTAAAGGTTCATCTAACAAAAGTGCTTTAGGATTAATCGCAAGCGCTCTTGCTAATGCGATTCTTTGCTGCTGACCACCTGAGAGTTGGCTGATTTTAGAGGTGGCATATTTTTCTAGACCAATAATTTCGAGCAATTCCGTCGCGCGTTGATAGCGTTCATGTTTAGGAATTCCTCTGACTTTTAATCCATAGGCAATGTTATCTGTCACATTCATATGCGGAAAAAGAGCATAGCTTTGAAAAACTATGCCGATATCGCGTTTATGGACAGGTTTGTCTGAAAGGGCTTCTCCATTAAGAAAAACCTCCCCTGAGTGACGGCCTGTAAGACCCGCAATAATTTTTAGTAAAGTTGATTTCCCTGAGCCACTTGGTCCAATAACTGCAACAAGCTCTCCTGTTTCAATCGTAAGATCAACATCCGAGATGCCATGAGAACTTTTAGGATAGGTGAAATTGATATTTTGTAGAACTAAACTCATTATTTTCTAACTATAAAGGATGAAATAAATGCAGATAAACAGGCAAGCAACAATAAGATAACGGTTGCTGCACATGCAAATCCTGTTGTGCCGTAAAAAGCTTGTAAAAGAACAATGGGATAGGTTCTCGTTTGGAAGCCTGCAAGCAGGTTAGAGAGTCCAAATTCACCAATAGAGATGGCAGCGACCATGACAAGCCCGCTTAATAAACTATGACTTAAATTAGGCACAACAATGGTTGTAAATTGACGCATGCTAGATGCACCTAAAGTAGCAGCAGCTTTCTCAAGCACATCTAAATTAAGGTGCCTTAAATCTGTAAGAAGGGTATTCGTAAGGTAGGGAAGCGTTAAGATTGAATGAGCAACAATCAGGAGGGGAAGCGTTCCTAGCCAAGGGAATGTATCGGTATTAAATACGATAATATATCCAAATCCGAGGGTAATGACTGGGACTGCAACAGGCATTGCGCTAATCATTTTTGCCCAAATTCCACCTTTATGGCGTGCTTGATGATATAAGCTATAGGCTAAGGGAACCGCTAAAAAAGAGTTGATAAGGCAGGCACTTGTGGCAACAATTAAACTTGTTTTGAACGCTCTAAAAAAGGTTGGATCAGACCAGAGATCGATATACCATCGAGTTGTGATTCCTGTGGGGAACATTGTGTTTGTCCAAGACTGCCCAAAGCTACCAATAATTAATAAAACGATGGGTAAGATAAGGTAAATACCGTATAGAAAGGATGTTCCTCTGACCAACGCGAAATCACTCCAATAGAAAAATCGCGAGCATTATATCTTTTTTATCTACGATTTAGAAAGACTTCATTACAAAATAAAGGAGAGTGACTTTATTAACAATATGAGATAGATTATATCGTTTTGTAGTTTATAAAAATTATAATAGAGCGGAAACCTGATGTTAGTTAATATATTTAATAAGCTTGCCTTTCGTATGATCCGATTTTATCAAAAGAGAATTTCTCCTCATAAAGGATTTTGTTGTGCTTATCGCAAATTAACGGGAGGGTACAGTTGCTCTCAGTACGCTTATAAAATTGTTTAACGCCATGGTGCGGTGGGTTTATTAAGATCTCTACCCAAACGGTTTGAGTGTTGTAAAGAGGCATATATTCAATTACAAGAAGAAGAGAAGAAAAAGAAAGAATGGGATATCTGCCATTGCGGGCCTGATGTCGGGTGCGATTGCTTATCTAATTCAGATTGTTTAGGCAATATTCCCAATTTTGATTGTTCGCCTGATGTGGGTTGTGATTGTCCTATTCCAGATTGCTCATGTGGATTTTTCTCAAGATTTTTTTATAAGAGGACAAAAAATTAATAATCATTACAAGAAAGCCCACAAAAGTGGGCTTTCATACCTATAAAAACTTATTTCTTTTTCGCAAAAGCATCTTTGCCATCGTAGCGATCAAAGTGAATGTTGTCGCTTACAAGATAATCATAAATTTCTTCTACAATTGGGATACCTTCATTTTTATATTTCTCAGCAACAGAATCACTTCTTTCACCAGGATACTGAACTTTGCTGAATCCTTCTGCAGGTTTCATTCCATGGATTTCGGATACCATTTTTTCAATTGTTGCATAGAATGATTCAATGCCTGCGAAGAATTTAGGGTCTAAGACAATGCAGAACTGTCCAAGTTCACGCCCAGCAGAGAGATCTGCATACATAGATGTAACTGAACCGCCAGAAGGTTGACCTAATAATGCACCGCAAAGGATGTCTACCATCATCATTAAGCCTGAGCCCTTAGCACCAGAGATTGGAACTAATCCTGCAACAGCATTAGGGTCTGTTGTTGGATTACCATTGCTATCTACCGCCCAACTATCAGGAATAGAACGTCCTTTTGAACGTGCATCAAGGATTTTACCCCATGCTCCCACTGTCGTTGCCATGTCAAAAATAATTGGAGCACCTTCTTTACGTGGTGCACCAAATCCTATTGGGTTAGTACCGAAGTAAGGTTCTGCTCCACCATATAAAACAACCATAGGGTCAGATTGACACATTGTTAACATGATCAAACCTTGATCTGTTGCTTGGCGAATGTAATAAGATAATGTTCCGCAGTGGCCAAGACGCTTCATTCCAACGACACCAACACCATTTTCTTTTGCAAGTTCGATTGCCTTATCTGTACCGAGCTGAGCAATATAGTGTCCTACTGCATTGTCACCATCTAAAATACAAATACTAGGTGACTTCATTGTATAAGTGATATTAGGGTTGGGATTACTGCCTCCTTTTGCAATACGCTCAGAGTAGTACTCAACACGAACAGCACCATGAGAGTGAACACCACGAGAATCCGCATATGCAAGATGATCTGCAACGGCTTCTGCATGAACTTCAGGAAGACCTGCTCGCATAAATTTATTCTTCATCAATGATTTTAATTCATCAAAACTTACAATTTTAAACTTTTCTTCTGACATAAATTTTAGCTCTCAATACAAGTAAAAATAAAAAAGTAGTAGGTATTCTACTGCTTGTGAAACATTAACAGATTTATATAGATCGTGGCAACTTGGAATGATTTTTTAGGGTTTCCCAAACCATAAAGGCTTCTTTTGTTGCTTTAACATCATGTACTCTAAAAATCTTAGCCCCTTTTTCTAAACACCAAAGGGCAAGGGCTACATTTCCCTGAAGCCGTTTTTTAGGATCTTCCTCATTGATTAATGTACCCACTAATCGCTTTCTTGAAAGCCCTACTAAAATAGGATAAGGGAGTGCAGTAATTTTATCTAACGATTGAAGAAGACTGATTTGATTCTTAAACGTTTTTCCAAATCCAAAACCTGGATCAAAAATAATACGATCCTGCGTAATTCCTTCTTGTTCAAAAGTTGATGCACGCGCTTTGAAAAAATCCATAAGATCTTTTGCTAAATCCTCATGTTCTGTAAGGACGTGCATTTTGTTAGGAGGGAAATCCATATGCATTGCAACGAGCGAAACATTACTATTTTTTATCACATCAAGCGCATTAGGATCTCTAAATCCATTAATATCATTAATGATATCCACGCCTTCTTCAATCATCGCTCGCATCGTTTCTGGGTGATAAGTATCAATCGAGATCGGCTTGGAAATCTCTTTTCGAACTACACGTATAATGGGAAGTAATCGTTTGATTTCTTCTTGTGCCGTTAAGGGTAATGCTTTAGGGTTAGAAGATTCTGCACCAATATCGATAATATCAGCCCCTTCTTCAATCATTTCAAAGATACGAGAGATTGACTTTTCTGCATCGAAATAATCGCCCCCATCTGAAAATGAGTTGGGGGTGCAATTCAATATCCCCATAATAATCGGGGTATCGGTATTAGTTAACAACGTTCTCATTCTCTTCTTGAACGGATTTATCATCTAGTTTTAATGTAGATTGATCAGAAGTAGGAAGAAGTTCTCCTTCAACTTGTAATAATTCAGCCGATGGTTTTGCATACGTGAGTCTTCCTGCTTCTCTGAATGAAAGTGCGGCATTTTCAAATTCACCTTTTTCCAACAAAATTTCAGCAAGAAGATGATGTGCTTCGGGAATCGTATGATCAATCATGATCGCTTTTTTGAGGTATTCTATTGATTCATCAAATCGTTTTAATTGATAGTTAAGTCTTGCAATCGCAATGGCAGCATAGGCACTTTCAGGATGTTGTTTAAAAAATGACTCTGCATGGCGAATATAACTCTTAATATCACCTTTATAAAGATGACCATAAGCAGTAATGACCAGATCATTCCACTGTTTTTTAAGCGCAGAGCGAAGTGCGTGCTCCGCTTCATCGGTATTTCCGGCATATAGCATTTTTTCAGCATAGTTAACGACCACGCTTGGGATAAGTTTGAGATCCTTAGGAACGTGAGACCAGAGCGATTTTAAAAGATTCTCATCATATTTATGACCTACATAATCGATGATAGAAACATATAATTCAGGCTCAAGAACTGTTCTCTCATCTTTAGGAAGAGAAGCGTGTAGTTCAGGCATGATGTTGTATAGATCTTCAAATAGGTCTAACTTTTGATAGGAAATCGCAAGTGCATGAAGTACTCGATAATGCTTAGCCTCTTCTTTCTTGAGTTTTTCGAGCACTTTTCTTGCTTTTTCATATTCTTGGATTTTATTGAGAAATTCTCCCCGTAAGATCCCTGCGAGTAAGCGATTGTTTTTATCGGGAGCGAAATCCATTGAAGCAAGGTATTTATCTCTCTCTTCATATTTGCCTTGCATCTGTGCAGCTCTTGCAGCACCAAAATAACATAAGCTTGGGTTCGGACTTTCTTTAACAATTTGTAGAAAGAGCTTTTCTGCAAGCTGAGGATTATTTTCAATTAGTGCGAGCTCTGCGCGTGTATAGTAACGTCCTGCAGCATTTTCTAATTTTTTACGAGTGAATCGCTTTAAAAATGAAGGGAGCCCGATGATTTTAAAGAATAGTCTTAGGGCTGCGTAACCTATAGCAAAGAATAAAATGGAGCCAAATATGAATCCAATTAAGCGAGTCTCGATTGTAAATTCTTTATCAATAAATGGGCTAGTCCCTGTAATAAGGACATACCCCTGATCTTTAGCAGCGAATTGGAAAAGAATAAATGCAATTATTGGTAAGCCAATGACCAAAACAATAATTTTAATAAGATAACGCATAGATTATTCTCCTTTATATAATTGCAACGCAACATTGAAGGATTTTAAAAGGGCTGTGATATCCATAGATTCATGTGTGAAATCAACCGTCATCAATTGATTAATTTTTTGAAGTGCATAGTGCAAGTTTTCATCATTTGGATCAAAATATTCATCAAGCAATTGCTTTGCTTCTTTAAGGGTGCTTTGATAAATTTCAGGTTGGTTTTGAATCAGCGACAGGTTCGCCATTGAGAGCTGAAGTTGGACCTGTTGTTTGATAAGATCTTGATCCTCAATCTTCATTAAAACTGGTTCGGTTGTTCGTTCACGCGTTACAATGAAAAATGGTTTGATCTTATTAAGAACGTTTTGGTACCAAGTAAGGTTTGCTTGTTTTTCTGGTTCTTTTGTTACAAATGCACCTTTAAGATTATCAATAACTGTATCGGACTTTGTCTTTAATGATGGGATCATGCCTCTAATTTTAATTAGTTCTAAAGCATCCTTACTGTAATCTGGGGTTTTAATATCTCCAAGTTTAACAATCTGGTCTTGGATGCGTGTAATCGTATCGATGAAATTTCGATTATCAATTGACATCAAAATCTGTTTTGCATCTGTAAGTGCTGAAATTGCAATAGGAATTTCATTTTCAAAACGAAGTTTGTAATCTGCAAGTTTTAAAAGGTAATCGACTTGATTCAAATTAAGTAAGTTAAGATCACTCGTTGCTTTGATTCGCTCTTCTACTGATTTCATTGTGGCGATTTTATTATTCACTTCTAACAATTTTTCTGTAAATTGGTTTTGAAGTGTATACGTTTTTTCTTCGCTATTTTTTGCAACGCTTCCAATATTGTTAATATCTGTATTTAGCTTGCCTAGATCATTCTTTAGAGCAGAAATATTGTCATTGATGCGATCAATTTGTGTTTTTAAGTTACCACTATCAGCCTGTAGGCTTGAAATCGAATTGTTTTCAATCGTAATGACACGCTGCTCAAGTGCTTTTTGTGATTGCTCTATAGGAGATAAATCAACGATCTCAGTTGTGGGAGTTTGTTTATTTTTAATTTCATCAGAAAGAGAGGCGTAAGAATTATTTAATGCCTGAATCTCTTTTTTTAACGCTTCAATCTCTTTTGATTGAGATTCTACAGAGGGGGTGTTATTCGTTGAGTTAATAAAAGAAAATCCTGAAAATCCGATGCCAACGAGTGCAAGAGCAAGTGCAATTTTGGAGAGCCCGTTGCTTGATTTTTTTACTAGAGCAGGAGTTTCTTGGGGAACAGGGACGGTCTCAGTATTTTTATCTGTCTGATTAGAGGGGATGTTGTCGAGTTGGCTCATGGAAAGCTCCTCATGGTTAAATGATTGGGTTATGCTAGGGCAATCTAATTTAATTTGATTGATTATATCTCGAGTAGCAGCTGAGTGTGCAATCGAAATGTGATGATATCCAAGCGATTTTGTATAATTAGATAAACGTTCACTACCAACGATCAGAAATCGAGTAAGGTAGAGTGGGTCATGTTGTTCTGCTTGATTATGATAATTTTGGAAAGCTTCTTGGCTTGTCACTATAATCACAATGGGATGTTTTTGTGCATATTCTATGGTCTCAGTAAGATCAATAGATTCAGGCTTGGTTCTTTTGTATACATCAACGTAATTTGCTTTTACGCCCAACTTTAAAAGTTCTTCTGAAAGAATACGACGTCCGCCTTCTCCACTAAAAATTAAAACTTTTTTATTTTCCAAATCATAAGTGGATAGTTTTTGTATGAGCGTTTCAGAAGTATAGGGTTTATCAGCTTGAATGATAGGTAGGTTCGTATGTTTTGAAAGCTCGGAAGAAGTTCCTTCTCCGATTGATATGAGAAGCTGATTTGAAAAAGTAAGCCCTAATTGTACTGCAAATTTTACAGAATTCGGGCTTGTGAAAAGAAGGTAATCATAATCACTTTCCTTGTTTTTGCATACGTCTTCTGCCTGCTGTATATCGTCGGGAAGTTGAATGTCCAAACAAGGAATAATTAAAGGGTGGCCGTTGTTGTTTTTGACCCAATTGGCAAGTGATTCAGATTGTTCAATAGGGCGAGTAATCACCACGCCTAATTTGTTTAAGTTTATTTTCTCTTTTTTTCGTTTTGAAGAAGTACTATTTTTTGCCATAAATTTTCGCGAGAATTTTATCTGCGCCTCTATTTAATAACGTTGTTCCAAGTTTTTGTCCTAAATTTTGGGCATCTAACGGATCACCCATGATTTCATCGTAAATGATTTCATTTGTATCGATGTCACCAACCAGTCCTCTTAGCCAAAGTTGTTGGTCTACAAATTCTGCATATCCTGCAATAGGCGCTTGGCACCCTCCATTTAAGGTCGCATTAAAAGCTCGTTCAGCAGCAACACATATGGCAGTATCTTCATGATTCAGTTTTGAAATAATTTCTCGTATAGGGGTGTTATCTTTGTGACATTCGATTCCGATCGCACCTTGACCCACTGCGGGGAGAGAAAGATCTTGGGAGATCTCCTCAGAAATACGATCAGAAAGTCCAAGGCGTTTTAAACCTGCTGTTGCAAGTATGATGGCATCAAACTCGCCTGCGTCTAATTTAGCAAGCCGAGTATTAACATTCCCCCGAAGATCTTTGAGTTGAAGATCTGGGCGGAGTTTTGAGATTTGTATCCTCCTACGAAGAGAACACGAACCTACAATTGCATTTTTGGGTAAAGAGTCGATTGTATATCGTTTGCTGACAAGCGCATCTCTAGGGTCTTCTCGTTTTAATACGACGGGAACAATAAGGTTATCAGGAAGTTCCTTTGCCATTGGCACATCTTTCATGGAATGAACAGCAATATCCGCTTGTCCATTCAAAAGTGCGATTTCTAACTCTTTAATAAAAAGCCCCTTTCCACCTATTTTACTTAAAGGAGAAGAGAGTAACTGATCCCCTTTGGTTGTCATTCCAAGAAGTTGAACATCAATATGAGGATAGATTTCTAATATTTTTGCTTTGACTGCTTCCGCTTGCCATAGTGCTAGAGGGCTTTCTCGGGTTGCAATGGTTAATGTTTTAACTGGCATCGGGATTCCTAATACTTGCTTTCATAAATAAATAGATTATTTATCGCGTTGAGTGTAATAGAATACATGAAATTGAATAAAACTTGTAGGCAAATTATGAGAGGTATCAGTATGAAAAAGATCATGTTAGCAGTTTTTGTTGCAACGTTGTTGAGTGCATGTGCTGAGCATTCTTCGCGTACTTCAAGCCGAACTGAAACACAAAACCCCGAGTTATATGGGAGTGTTCGTATGGGAGTGACACATGGTAGTGGTTATTCTGATAATCGTGTAGGAGTTAAAAATTACTAATGATGTGCACGACAAATATTGTTCCAGTTATTACGGTGGATGGGCCTAGTGGTGTTGGTAAAGGGACGCTTTGTTTGAGTTTAGCGCAAAGGTTATCATGGCATCTTTTGGATTCAGGAGCGATTTATCGTGCGTTTGCTCTTTTTGCTGAGCAAAATAATGTTGATCTAGAAGATGAAGAGAATCTTTGTAAAATTTCTAACAAATTTGAATTTGACTCAAAGGCAGAAATAGATGGTGTGACGCTATGGCTTAATGGAAAAAATTTTACGGATGAAATTAGACTTGAAACTACAGGGGAGAAAGCGTCCATTGTGGCAAAGCATCCGAAGGTTAGAGAAGCACTGCTAGCGTATCAATATCAATATGCAAAGCTACCTGGCTTGATTGCAGATGGAAGAGATATGGGGACAGTAGTTTTCCCTAACGCACCTTTGAAAATATTTTTAACGGCAAATCAAATGGTCCGTGCAAATCGGAGATACGATCAGTTGTTGCGGATGGGAAAAAGTGCTAAACTAGAGGACGTTTTGAGCGAGATTGAGATGAGGGATTCTAGAGATCAAAATCGTGAGGCATCTCCTCTTATTCCTGCGCAAGATGCTCTTGTTATTGATACATCTGAACTAACTTCAATAGACGTTTTTGAAAAGGTTTGGGCAGAAGTAGTGAACAAGGGGTTAGGGGGTAGTTGATATCGACTACTTGTGTTTAATTTTTAGACACTGTCTCTTCAGTTTATAAATTGAAGTGATGGTTTTTTATAGAGTTTAATTTTATGACAGTAAGTTTTGCTGAGTTATTTGAACAATCAGTACAAGAGAAACCCGAAGTTGGTTCAATCATTCCAGTTACAATTGTTAAAATCGAAAAAGAGTTCGTAATTGTAGATGCTGGCCTTAAGAGTGAAGGACGTATTCCTGCGGAACAGTTCCAAAATGAAAATGGCGAGATTGAAGCAAAAGTTGGCGATAAAGTTGACGTTGTTTTAGAGTCTATCGATGATGGTATGGGTGAAACACGCTTATCACGCGAGAAAGCTAAAAAAGCTGAAATCTGGGGACGTTTGGAAAAATCTCTTGAAGCGGATGAAATCATTAAAGGGGTTATTTCTGGTAAAGTTAAAGGCGGATTTACTGTCGATATCGGCGAAATCAAAGCATTCTTACCAGGTTCTCTAGTAGATGTTCGCCCAGTGCGCGATGCATCTTACCTAGAAGGTAAAGAGTTAGAATTAAAATTAATCAAGTTAGATCCTAAGCGCAACAATATCGTTGTCTCTCGTAAAGCGGTTGTTGAGAAAGAATACTCAGCAGAGCGTGAAGAGTTATTGGCTAACTTGAAAGAAGGCGATACTGTTAAAGGTGTTGTTAAGAACTTAACAGATTACGGTGCATTCTTAGATTTAGGTGGCATCGATGGTCTTTTACATATCACTGATATGGCATGGAAACGTGTTCGTCATCCTTCTGAGATCGTTGAAATTAATCAAGAGATCGAAGTTGTATTGTTGAAGTTTGATCGTGAGCGTAACCGTGTATCATTGGGATTGAAACAATTAGGTAGTGATCCTTGGCATGATTTAGCAGAACGCTTCCCAGCGGGCGCTAAAGTTAAAGGTGCTGTGAGCAACATTACGGATTATGGTTGCTTTGTTGAAATTGAAGATGGAATTGAAGGTCTTGTTCACGTTTCAGAAATGGATTGGACAAACAAGAACGTAAATCCAGCTAAAGTTGTTACAATTGGCGAAGAAGTTGAAGTGGTTATCCTTGAGATTGATGGCGAGCGTCGTCGTATTTCATTAGGAATGAAACAAGTTTCTCCTAATCCATGGACTGAGTTTGCAGAGAAGTACAACAAAGGTGATCGTGTTAAAGGTCAAATTAAATCAATTACAGATTTTGGTATCTTTATTGGTTTAGATGGTGGTATTGATGGGCTTGTACATTTGTCTGATATCTCTTGGAATGAAACAGGGGAAGAAGCGGTACGTAATTACAAGCGTGGAGATGAAGTTGAAGCGGTTGTTTTAGCCGTTGATGCTGAGCGTGAGCGTATTTCTCTTGGTGTTAAACAATTAGACCAAGATCCATTCTCTAACTTCTTAGCAGAACATGAGAAAGGAAGTGTTGTAACAGGTACGGTAATTGCAGTAGATGCAAAATCTGCGACAATTGATTTAGGTGAAGGTGTTGAAGGTTCTCTTCGTGCATCTGATATCTCTAATGAGAAAGTGGAAGATGTCCGTAATGTATACAATGTAAATGATAAAGTTGAAGCTAAGTTTGTAAACGTAGATAAGAAGAATCGTACGATTGTTCTTTCTGTTAAGGCAAAAGATCAAGCTGAAGATGCAAAAGCAATTTCTGAGTATGCAAGTAATCAGAAGAGTGCTGTAGGTAGTACTTTAGGTGATCTTCTTAAAGAGCAAATGAAGCAACAATAAATCTATGAGTGTATAGAGATTAAGAACCATTATTTAGGTAATGGTTCTTATTAGATAGGTAGAATCATAAGTATAGGCATTGATTTTATTGGTTATATCGGTTCTTAATCAATCATATATAATTAAAAATAGGGCCTCTAATCATTATTTTAAAATAATGTACTAAAATTCTAATACTAATAAATTACTTATATATCGAGGTGTTTTATGACAAAATCTGAATTAATTGAGAAGTTGAGTGCAAAGCATTCACGTATTCCATCAGCGGACATTGAAAAAGGTGTTAAGCTTATTCTTGAACATATGAGCGAAACTCTAATGCATAATGATCGCATTGAAATTCGTGGCTTTGGTAGCTTCTCTTTACGTTATCGTGAGCCTAAAATTGGACGTAATCCAAAAACAGGTGAAGCAGTAAATTTGCAAGGTAAGTACACTGCACACTTTAAGCCTGGTAAATTATTAAGAGAAAATATTAATGAAAGTAGACATAAATATAAACTAAATTAATTAGATATTATATTTATAAAAAAGGCTGAATATTATTTATTCAGCCTTTTGTTGTTTTAGTGGTTGAGCGCCATATTATCCGTAATAACACTATCTACTCCCATCGAAAGAAGCGCTTCAATCTTAGGTTTATCATTTGCGGTATAGACCATAACAAAGCGTGATGATTGGTGGCATTTTGCAACGATGTCGTGATCCATGATGTTGTAGTTTGTAATCAGTCCACTACATTCCAATGAGTCTAATGTATTAAATACAGCTTCTTGACCGTAATTCCAATCATCTAAAAGAAGTGCTCTGGGTACTTCTGGTAAAATCTCCTTAGCACCTTTTAAGGCATCGGGTTGAAAGGAAGAGAACATAAATGTATGTAAAAGTTGTGCCATTGAATAGCGAGATGCGAGGAAGCTCGCAACCGCTTTTCCCGTTTCATAGGCTTCACCAGGATTGGGCTTAATTTCAATATCTAATTGATATTGATTGCTGACGATAAAATTCAATAATGCTTCAAATCGAGCAAGCGTTTCTCCAGCATATAAAGAAGAATGCCAAGCGCCTGCATCGCACGTTGAGAGTTCTGCCCATGTTCGCTCTTTTGCAAATCCCGTACAATTTGTCGTGCGATCTAAAGTATCGTCATGAAGCAAGAAAAGAATGCCGTCTTTAGAGAGTTTAACATCGCATTCAAACATCGTATATCCATTTATTGCCCCAAGCCTAAAGGCTGCAATGGTGTTTTCAGGCGCATCTTTTCCAGCGCCACGGTGTGCGATTAAGGTTGGATAAGGATAATTGTTTAGCATGATAACCTCTACTGGGTAGGAATTCGTTTTTGTGTGATGGCATCGAACCATACGAGCTCTTCGATTTTAGGCGCAATGGAAAGCTTTGACATAGACGGATAATCGATAGTTTGATATTTTGAATCCTCAATCTTAATTGTGAGTGGGGAGTCATTTAGCGTGGTGTAAATGAGTCGCTCTGATCCTAAGGTTTCAGAAAGAGTCACAACGGTTTGCCATGTATGGCTTTGATTTTCTGGAACAATCTGTAGATGCTCTGGGCGAATTCCTAGGATAAATGAGCTGTTTTCATGCTGTTGTATCTCAGTGGGAAGGGGAATTCCAGAAAGGATCGTGCCATTTAAGATGACATTCCCTGATTCTATCGAGACAGGGAGTAAATTCATCGCAGGAGCGCCCATGAAGTTTGCGACAAAGGTTGAGGCAGGCTGATGAAAAATCTCATGGGGTGTTCCAAATTGCTCCACAATTCCCCCGTTCATAATGATGATTCTATCGGCAAGGGTCATTGCTTCGGTTTGGTCATGCGTGACATAAAGCGAGGTAATGCCGATTTCATTATGGCGACGACGGATCTCTAGTCGGGTGGAGGTTCTGAGCTTAGCATCTAAATTTGATAACGGTTCATCAAACAAAAAGAGTTTTGGATGGCGAACAATCGCACGTCCCATCGCAACGCGTTGCCGTTGTCCGCCTGAGAGTTCATTGGGTTTTTTATCTAAATGTTGTGTGATGTCGAGCATTTTTGCGGTTTCTTGAATGCGCTTTTCGATCTCGTCGCTCGGCATTTTTGCAAGTTTTACGCCATACGCCATATTTTGACGCACAGTCATATGAGGATAGAGTGCGTAATTTTGGAAGACCATCGCAATATCACGTTGAGCAGGTTCAAGATGCGTGACATTACGATCACCAATAAAAATCGAGCCACTTGAACAGGTTTCAAGCCCTGCAATTAGACGAAGTAGCGTTGATTTTCC
>CAZBKP010000007.1:0-21861 GCA_964492525.1 uncultured Cardiobacteriales bacterium | reverse complement strand
CGCTCTGCGCTGACTGCATCATATGTTTTTAACTGCTCATATAGGGGGGCAATACCATTTTGTTGGAATGATTCAGAAAGAGAGGCTCTAACATCAGGATCAATCGCGGGAATGGGAGAAATTCCCTCGATCAGTGCTTTCATATATAAGAACGTTCCGCCAACGACAATCGGGAGTCTATTTTTAGCATATGCTTTTTCTATTTCAGCCCTCGCATCTTGTCTAAATTGTTCGGCTGAGTATCGTTCTAATGGTGATAAGATATCCACAAGCGCATGTGGATAGTCTGTGAGTAAGTCACGAGAAGGTTTGGCGGTGCCGATATTCATATCGCGATAAATCAAAGCTGAATCACATGAAATGATGTGAGAAGGAATTTGATCTGCAAGAAAAAGGGCGCAATCCGTTTTACCAGATGCGGTCGGACCCATGAGGAATATTACAGGAAACGTCATAAAACGGTATAATGCTCAGCTTGAAAAATAGAATGAACTCTATCATTTTTAGGGCATTTGATAAATAGGGAATTGGAATGAGTAAAGCTTGGACATCCTTGTCCGTATTATCAGAATCGGGAATTTTAAAGGAATCCTCAGCATCCTTGGAAGAAGTGGCAGACCATTTTCAAATTCGGGTATCGCCTTTAATGCAACAAAAACTTCTCGAAGATCATTCGAATGCGATTTATTCTCAATTTATCCCTTCAACGGCAGAACGAAAAATCCTGCCGGATGAGGTCGATGATCCGATCGGTGATTATCCTTATACTCCTGTTGAAGGCATTGTTCATCGTTATCAAGATCGAGCTCTTTTAAAAATTACCCAATTATGTGCCGTTTACTGTCGTTTTTGCTTTAGAAAAGAAATGATCGGTAAAAAAGGGCAAATCCTCTCCGAAAAAGAGATCGAACACGCTATTTCCTATATTCAAGCGCATTCGGAACTTTGGGAGATTATTCTAACAGGCGGGGATCCTTTGATTTTATCGTCAAATCGGTTGCTCTCTGTCATGAAAAGAGTTTCGGAAATTCCTCATATTAAGGTCATTCGGATTCATACACGAATTCCTGTCGTTTCACCTGAAAGGGTGGATGATGAATTATTAAAAGGGTTTGAAGAGATTCTTAAGTTGGGTATCTCGCTATATATTGCCATTCATGCGAATCATGCCGATGAATTTAGTCTAGAGAGCTTTAAGAAATTGAAGCAATTGCATCAATTAGGCATTGTGCTTATTTCTCAATCTGTAATGTTAAGGGGAGTGAATGATAATTTTGAAGCCCTTTCAGAATTAATGCGAACGTTTGTCATGCATCATGTTAAGCCTTATTATCTCCATCAGATGGATTTTGCACGTGGGACAAGTCATTTTAGAGTTCCTGAGGAACGAGCAGTTGAACTAATCAGAGAGCTTAGATTAAAGCTCTCTGGAATATGTATTCCGACCTTGATTCAAGAAATTCCGGGTGGAAAGAAGCCTTTGTTTTGATAAAACTATCAACTCACCGATTTGCTTTGTTTTTTAATTTAAATTTTAAAATTTTTTTGCCAACTTAAATATGATCTTATGGCAATAAAAACAAATCTTTATAAAAATCAAAATTAGGGAGGTTAAGTTTATAGGCTTTGCACGATATAAATGAGAAAGAATTAATAGATCCAACAACTTTTGTATCAAAATATGCATTCTGACCTTTTTGAATATATACGGGAAGTACCATCTCTTTCTCATAGGGTGAAATTGGCCGATAACCAAAAGAGCCAAAAACAATATTAATATTATCTTTTAGTGTAATTAGGCTAGGAAATGCTATTTTCGATTTATTGTAATCATATTCTATCCTGACTTCATAAAGCCCTTCATTTGCAGAAAGAATCGAAAATGCATTCTTTTGTTCATTAATGTCACAAGGATATTCTTCTAGAGTTATTGGTTCTTCCCTTTTTGTCCATACTATTGTGGTAGGGAATAAATGTTCTGGATGCCAACTCTTAAGTAGTACACCATAGAACCAATAATTTAAAGATAGGTTCCAAGGAACCCATCTGCTTCTCAGTCTAGTAGTAACAATATATGAAATATCATTATCCATCTCTTTTCTAGTAATATTTTTAACTGAACCTAATGCATGAATCACGGAATCGACAGGCCATAAAGATTTTTTCCTAGTATAAGCGCTCCATAGTCCCCAATATTCTTCAATGATGGGCTTGTTTTTGTTTTTCTCAATAAAATCTAGATATGGTATAAGTTCACTATTTAGAAATCCATTAAACTCTTGAATGTATTTATAATTATCATTTTTTGGAAAAGATTTTTCTTGGTAATCTAATGCAAGAAGATATTCATATAGTTTTAGTAAAAGTATAATGAATACAACCAAATTTATAATAATTTGAGTATACTTAGCCAGTCTCTTATTCAAATGAATTTGTTGTAGACAAAAATCTAAGATTAAAAGTGATAGTGATAGATACGCCCAAATATTGAAAGGAACGAAATAGGAGTCTTCATAGTGTCCAGCTATAGAAGATAATGCACCAGCAGAAAAGCAGATTATTCCTATAGTACAATTAATTAGAATCCTATAGCTATGAAATTTGTACATTGTATGAAGAGCATAAGCAAATATAACTATTCCTGACAAAATAGTTTTATAGTTAGTTAGAATTATTAGGTCGATAAATGATGAAAAAGAATAAACTCTGAATGCTTCAGTATAGGATGCAAAATACCAACCTTGATCTTTCGCCACAGAAGAAAAGTTATATTGTATTAAATTGAATAAATTACCTTTAGTTGAAAGCATGCCTAATATGAAATAACTAATGAGACAGTAGAATGATAGAGAAAAAAAAGTTTTTAAAATTTTCTCTTTTTTAGACAGATGAAAATACAATAAGAAAAATATTATGGAGACAAGGGCAGTTGGAATTGCATAATCATTTGACCAAATCAGGCTTATTCCTAGCACAGCACCTGAGCATCTAATCTTATTGCGAGTAGAGATATTAGTATGAATGATAAGGTAAGTTGAAATTGCTATAATGTAGGGAATAAAAGCACGAATAGGTTTTAAAGAGTTCCCTGGGCCATTAAAAAAAGTAAGACCAAAGAGCTCAGATGTTATAAACAAAATAGAGCCGATTATTGTGGCATTTAAAAAGTTTTTACATCGTAAACAGAGGAATACAAGTACAGAAAAAGATATCCAACCAGAAAAGTACGTCATAAAAAATGATGACATGACGCTAGAGCCTAGGTTGCTTCCTAATAATTTAAAAATTGGATATAACAGAAAGTTAGGCCCAATTCCTAAATAAGGAAAAAAATCCTTTCCAATGGTTTCTCCCGAAGAGAGCCTAAATAAAGCACTTGCAGTTTGAAATGCACCATCAAGATGAAATGTTGGCACATTTAAAGAATAGAATTTGGCTTTTAAAAAAAATATATATAGGGTAATAAAAATACATATGACCTTTGCTAAAAGCAAAATAATGGATTTTTTATCGTTTTGTATAATCGCTTTTTCTGTCATATTGATACGCAATATATTGTTGATATAGATAGCTAAATAAAAAGATCTTGAGGGCTCAGTGAAACAAGTGAAATATTAGATCATGTATAGTTAGGGTTGTAAATAAATATATAACAGACCATAGTACTAAAGTACCGTTCAATAGGCGATAGATAGAGTTATTGTGGCGATATTCCCTTCACAATTTGAACTACCTACGATTTATTAAATCCAATTCTGACCTTATGGTTTTGCTTTAATTTATTCTCTTTTTCAAGTTGAGCGATAATTTCATCCGTTGTTGTGATCATGCCAAGTTTTGCTTGTCGCGCGATCACGGCAAAGTCACCTGGGGTGAGTCGATTAAAGCGTTTTAATTTATCTGTATATTTATCATTATCCGCATCAAACCCTAGATATTTACACTGTTCCGTGAAAAGCAAGAACGCTTGGTCTGAGGTTAAAAAGTCAAACTTCACTTTAAAGTCAAAACGGCGGAGCATTGCCTGATCTATCTGCTCCATCAGATTCGTTGTAGCAATAAAGATTCCTGAAAATTCTTCCATTTGGGTGAGCATCTCATTGACCATCGTGACTTCATAGCCTTGCTGAGCAAAACGACGATCTCGCAAGAAGCTATCCACCTCATCTAAAAGAAGAATCGCATTATTGGTATTTGCCTCATTAAATGCCGAGGCGATCTGCTTCTCAGTTTCACCCACATATTTATCCATAAGATCAGAGACTTTTTTAATAAGAAGCGGTTTATTGAGATAATCCGACAACCAATGTGCATAAGCAGATTTCCCTGTTCCTGAGGGGCCATATAAACAGATCTTCGCTTCTTGATAAACTTTAAGACGCTCTGCAAGGAAGGCTAAATTATTATCTGCATTCGTAAAGGCGGGGTTATAAATCTCACTCAATCCACCAATTTTTTTTACTTTAATTTCGTTGTTACCTTGCGCTTTGAGCGTATTATTGACGAGCGTTACCGCCGCATCATCGATAGAACATTCAAGTTGATCTTTAATGGGGTTAATGACGCTTGCAACACGGTTAATAATCGCAGGCACGAGATGCTCAGACTTTGAAAGTTCATTTAATATCGTAGGCTGTAAATCGCTATCAATCGCATGCTGAATCATAGCCTTTCGTTCTGCTTTGGGCGGTGCTTTCAAATTCAGCACAAAATCAAAACGACGCATTGTAGAGGGCTCGATATCATAAATCTCATTACAGATCCAAAGCGTTGGAATAAGATTGGTTTCCAAAATATGATTGATCCACGCCTTAGAGAAATTTGAAGATTGATTCGTGTAATTTTCTTCAAAGATATCTTCAATCTCATCAAAGATGATCATTGCATTTTGATTACAGAAGAAATTTTGTGCGGCAAGATAAGCATAAAGGCGTTGCTCTCCTTTCTCTATCGTTTCGCCATACCCTGTTTCAGACACCACTTCATAGGCTGAAACCTTGAAATGCTCAGATAACACGCGTGCGAATTCTGTCTTTCCTGTACCCGGTTCGCCATAAATTAAGATATTGACCCCTACTTTTTTATTTTGAAGGGCATAAGATAAATATGGGAGGAGAATCGCTAATTCAGTTTTAAGATATTGATAGTTATCCAACGTTAATAGAGAGGACTTCCCACGACTCACGACGTCTTTAAGAATATTATAAGGCGTTGTTTCATGTGAGAACATCGCCTCGATAAAGTTTCTTGAAAGGAGGTCGATTTTATTGCGAAACAGCATCGAAATGCCATGATTCATACGCACCAATCCTGTTCTTGCAAGAGGCTTCTCTGATGAAAACGCACTGCGAACTTCACTTTCAGGAAGTTGCAGCAAAAACGAGGAAACTCGGTAGCATTGATCAGTACTCAAATCGCCTAAGAGATCCATTGCGCTGTTAAAAATAGGTTCATTATAGACAATGAGCATAAACTCAAGAAGCGTCGCCTCAATCTCTGAGAGATTAATCAATGTTTGAAGATTTTTAATATTCTGCGTCAAATAGGCATTGTAATCTTGCGTCATAAAGCTTAAGTCACTTTCAAGCAATTTAAGTTTTTTGCGAAGGACGGCAATAATCTCCGCACGATCTAAAGCTTCTTTACGATTTATCCATTTTTCAAGTCCTAAGGCATTCGCGATTTGGTCATCACTAAAATACTCCTTGTGAATAAATTCACGATGTCCGCCAAGATCAAGCAAAATCTTGAGCGTCCAATACTCAATTTTGGGAGAGAGTTCATTGGGGGAGTTGAATAAGATAGCATCAGAGGGATGAGGAGCTTTAGTCATAGGGCAATTTTACGCAAAAAATTAATGAATGCTAATGCGGAGCGCAAAAGCAGTAATCAAGGGGGAGAACATTAGCGCGATAAGATCGAGCGCAATAAATACAAGATAGAAACCTGAAATTGTATGCCCTTCAATAAGGCGAAGGGTGGCTTGAACACCGAAAATAAGCACAGGAATAAAGAGCGGCAAAGAAAGAATACTGAGTAAGAGTCCTGCTCGCTTAAGATTGAGAGTGAGGGCGACACAAATAGCGCCTATACAGCTTAAAATAGGGGTTCCGATCAATAAAATCAGGCTCGTTTCCAACGCTTGCGGAAACGTAAAGTAGAGCATCAGACCAAAAATCGGGGTAAATAATACAAGGGGAAGCGCGGTTAAAATCCAATGAGCGAGAATTTTAGCAAGCACGATAATGAATAAAGGCGAACCGCATAGAATGAGTTGCTCTAACGAACCATCCTCATAATCGCTTTTAAAAAGGCGATCCATAATGAGCATATTCGCAAGGAGTGCACCAATCCATAAGATGGCTGGCGAAACTGCACGCAATACTTTCTCGTTATCGAGCCCAAGTCCTAATGGAAAAAGGCTCACGACGATCAAAAAGAAAATAATGGGAGAGAGGAGTTCTGTTCTTTGCCGAATTCCCACTTTTAAATCACGTTTTATAATGGCGAGGAGCGCGGTCATTTATGGTGTATATAGGGTTCTAAAATGAAGTGCATATTATACACGTTATTCGAGGGAGATTGATGCGATGTAAAAATTATTGCACCGCCCTCTTTTTGATGCGCTATCATGCGTGATTCTAACCATGCAATAGAGTGTTTATCTAAAGCCGTGAAGGGCTCATCTAAGATCCAAATCGGAGCGGATTCAAACATGAGTCTAGAGAGCGCAACTCGACGTTTTTGTCCTGCGGAGAGGTAACGAAGCGCTCGGCTCTCTGTCGGCAGAGAAAGTTGCGTAAAAACCTTCAAAATATCAGATCGCAGGGCAAATTGCTGTCGAATTGAGAGGAGGGATTCAATATTTTCTAAGGGAGTTAAATCCTCTTTTAACCCCAATGAGTGCCCGATATAAAGAATATTCTCGGCATAAAGATTTGCCCACTCTCTACGCTCAAGCTCATTAAGTAGAAGCGTACCTTGATACTGCTGATTAAGCCCGCATATAATTCGCAATAATGTTGTCTTTCCTGCGCCATTCTCGCCCTCTAAATACAGCGCACTTCCATTTGTTAATATCACGCTTATAGGCATAAAGACTTTTCTGTAATTGCGAGTGGCAAATACCTCTTGGAGCTCAAGTGTAAAAGGCGTATGCATCATCATTATAATTGTGGAATCGGACGAGAGGTGGTACGGATTTTATCTAAATGTAATGTTCCGGATTTATGCGTTTGTGAAACGGAGACCCCCTCGCTTTCAATATCATTTTCTAATCCTACAGACTCGTTCGTGCGACTGATTCTTGCCTTGGCAACTAGTTGGTCATAGGTTTTAAGCTCTGGAGCATTCGGTACAATCAAATCTTCATTGGAAAGCATGAGCGTATATGGGAACTTCAGCGATTTTGCATTGACAATTTGTTTTGCAGCAATCGGCATCGTGCTATTTGGTAGATTTAAGAAAACGTACAACGTTGCACTCTCAGGAAGCGTGCTAAGATCAATCTCCTCTCCAAGCGTTAAGGTAAAATAGAACTGGTTTCTTGCCACCTCTTTTGCAAGTGACACGGTTTTCTGCATCAGTTGTGTGGCTTCATTTTCAGAAGAGGATGAGGGTGTTGCCTCAAATCCTAATGAGGACTCATAGGCACCTTTGGGAATCTCAATAAGGGGCGTTGAGTAAATCGGTTTATCACTCTTGGGGCTATGAATGTCTGCAAAAATAGCAAGGTGCTCAAAATTCTTAATCGGTGTGGTAACTGTCTCAAATCGATTAAAATCATTGAGTTTAATCTTCATAGGAAAAGCGGTCAGTGGCACTTCGACAAAGGCGACAGGCACTTTATCTTCAAAATCCATTAAATAAATAGAAATCAATGCATCTTGTGGGATTTCTTTAAGATCTGCATCCCCCTGCTGCAAGGTCACATCAATATTGCGGAGGGTAGAGGTTTCCAATGATTTTTCTTGGATCATCATAATCACTTCATCCACAAGCCCAATGCCCTTCTCATCGTGTTTTGCTTGATAGTAACGTTTCAAATTTTTCCATTGAGCAAGCGATTCTTCCTGCTGACCATTTTCATAGAGAAGCTGAGAAAATTGCATCTGTAGGATTGGCATCTCAGGATAATCATGAATGAGTGCTTTAAAAGAAGCTGCTATTTTGGGAGAAATTACATTTTTATTCGCCATCAGTTCAATATCTAACTTCATATATCGTCCGATAAAATCAGAAGGATCATTGTGCGTAATCCGATCATAAATCTCATAGGCAGTTTCAAACATATTGACATCGTAATACATTCTCGCGAGCAATTTAAGGAGCTTTTGATCATTATGGCTACGTTCTGCACTTAAAAGCGTTAAAAGGGGAAACGTGTATTGGAATTTTTGCTTAATCGCATCGGAAGGCTCAGGCTTGATCTGAGAGAAGTCTTGAATAGTATCAAGCTCACGTTCAGGAATCAGTGTCACCCACTCATCCAGTAAAGGAGAAAGCGTCTTTCTCTCATAGTCAAATGATTGTGCTTCAGGAGTGTAGTCAAAGCGCCAATATAAAACTGCGGTGATCGCAGGAATGATAAAAATAAGTACTATAACAAACCCTTTAATTCCGTTTGTTAACCGATCTTTTTTGGCATCGGTAAGACGAATAAATTGGCGGGCGGCCTCGGTATGCTGGTTCTCATACTCTTCCTCAGTAATCTCTTTATCATGAAGGGATCGTTGCAAATCTTTCTCATTTTTTTCGTACAAATTGCGACTGATGTCTTTCAATGAGTACGGCTTCTTTTCTGATGAAAAGAGAGGATAAATCGCAAGAATACACGTTATAACCAAGAGTAGGAAGGTGATTATAATCATACTCATTTATAGATCTCCTTTGGATTGCAATCGTGTCTTTAGAATTTTTTTCTCATCCTCGGTAAGCGGTGTTGCTTTTGTTGAGGATTCTTGTTTTCGAGTCGACAGCAAAAACCATGTAAGCACTAAAATTAGGAAAAGTGCAGGCGCAAACCATAAAAACCATGTGATCGGTTTTACAGGTGGGGTATAGAGGACAAAATCACCATAACGATCGACCATAAATTGAATCACTTCTTGATCACTTTTTCCCTCTTTAACCATTTTATAAACGTAGTCTTTAAGATCTTTCGCAAGCTCTGCATTTGAATCCGCAATATTCTGATTTTGACATTTTGGACAACGCAAATCTGTGATCAGTGCTTTAAAGCGAGCTTCATCCGTTTTATTTTTAAAGTCATAAATATTCACATCCGCGAAAACAAACGAAGACAAGAATAGAAAACCTAAAGCACACCGAAGGATTAAACGAATCATTGTGTTTCTCCTTCTTTCTCAAGGGTAAAGAGATCGTTATAAATTGCCTTGAGCTCTTGATTCCAAATTTGAGGAAAAATTGCACCCACATGGCGATAGCGAATCACATTATTTGCATCGATGAAGAAGGTTTCAGGTGCACCATAAACCCCCATATCAATCCCAATGGAGCCCGAAGGATCCTCGACATTAAATTCATAAGGATTGCCTAATTCTTGCAACCAAGCGTATGCTTTCTTGGGATCATCTTTATAGTTAATCCCGTAAATCGTTACGCCCTCTTTTTTAAGTACATTTAAGGTTGAATGCTCATCTCTACAAGTCGGGCACCATGTCGCCCAAACATTAATTAATGCAGGCCCTTTAAAGTCCTCATTCGTTAGAATTGTTTTAATGCGATCAGGCGCATCTAACTTTGTTGCCGTAAATTCAGGAACCGTTTTTCCTTTTAGCTGAGAAGGAAGAATATCAGGACGATTATTAAGCCCAAGAGCAAAAAACAGAATAAAGCCCACTAAGAAAATAAGCGTTACAACTACAATGATTGCTTTTTTCATGATCGTGTTCCTTCGGATGATTTGCGAGAACGAACACCATAGATCGAAATAAATGCGGCGAAAGCCATAATCATTCCCCCGAGCCAAATCCATCTTACAAACGGCTTAACATATAAGCGAATTGCCCATGTCCCTTGTGCACGCTCTTCTGCAAGGGCGATATAAAGATCGTCTAAAAGAGAAGGACGGAGTGCCACTTCGCTCATCGGCATTCCACTTGCGAAATATATACGCTTTTCTGGATACATCATTTGTAGGAACTTTTTGTTATAACTGACTTCAAACGTCCCTTTTGTCGCATAATAGTTAGGGCCTTGATAATCTTCTAGTTGAGTCAATTTAAAGTCATATCCTTGTACCGTTTCTGTTTTCCCAACGCTTAAAAGTCGATCCTCTTCAGAGCTATAATAACTCGTCATAGTAATACCAATGATCGTAACAATCACCCCTAAATGTCCTAAATTCATTCCCCACCGAGAAGCGGATTGCTTAAAAATCGCTCGAACAAAATTCATATTTTTAGGTTTATGAAGATAAATCTCCATAACAATCCCGATCATCACCCAATAGCATAATATTAAGGTGATCGTAACCATTGGATTTAATGGGGGTTCGGTTGGATGATAGATTCGTGTATAAATAAAATTCGAAAACACTCCTAAAATGATGGAGATTACTACCATCCATACCATCGGTTTTTGTAACCGCTTAAAACTATTGTGCTTATATTTAAGTAAAGGGGTTATCCCTAAAATAACAAGCAGAATCAAGGCAAGAGGATTTGCATAGGAATTAAAATAGTTTGCCCCTACTGAGATTTTTCCAAGTTTCAAAATATCCATAATCAGAGGATAGAGGGTACCCAATACCACGATAAAACAGATGATCGAGAGAAAAATATTATTGATCAGAATGCCCGACTCTTTTGAAACTAAAGAAGAGGATGAAATTTGGCGAATACGATTTGATTTAAAGAGAAGCAAAAGTACCCCAAAAATTAAAACAATCGCAAGAATTACGAGAATAACTGCGCCACGACGCGGGTCTGCTGCAAATGAGTGAACCGAAGTTAAAATGCCAGAGCGAACAAGAAATGTGCCAAGTACACTTAAGACAAAACAGAGAATCGCTAAAAGTACAGACCAAATAGAAAAGACTTGGCGTTTTTCTGTCGCAATCAATGAATGTAAAAGTGCCGTTCCTAAAATCCAAGGAATAAGTGAAGCATTTTCAACAGGATCCCAGAACCACCATCCGCCCCAGCCGAGCTCATAATAGGCCCACCAACTCCCCACCGCGATGCCGATGGTTAAAAAAGCCCACGATGCCAATACCCAAGGACGAAGCCAACGCACCGTAAATCGATCAATAAATCCCGTAATGAGCAAGGCACAAACAAATGCATAAGGAATCGCAAAACCGACATACCCCATATATAAAATAGGCGGATGAATAATAAGACCAATATCTTGCAACAGAGGATTGAGATCACGCCCATCAAAAATTACCACGTTAATCAGGCGATCAAAAGGATTGGAGGTAAAAAGAACAAAGCTAATAAAAGCTGCTGAAATTGCCCCTAATATCGCAAGCATTGTGCTTGTGATCTCTATCGGTACTTTTTTTGTAAAAAAGAGGGATGAAAACATCCATAAGGTAAGCGTAAGCACCCACAACAACATAGACCCTTCATGTCCTGCCCATAACGCCGTTAAACGATAGATTGTTGGAAGGCGTGTATTTGAATTCATAAAGACATAACGAAAGCTAAAGTCATTCGTATAAAATGCATATCCAAGCGCAACAAAGGCAATAAGCACTAAAATAAAGAGCCAGCTCGTCAAAGGTTTTGCTGCGACCATAAGCTTTGTATTGTTCGTATAAACGCCAATTGCAGGAACTAGCGCAAGTAATAGTGCCGTTGCAAGAGAAAAATAGAGGGCGAGTTCACCAAATGGAATCATGTTGCGTTCCTATTTTGAATCAGTTTTTTTAGGAATAGGGATAGAAGAAGGGTGGCCAGACTCTTTGAGTCCTTGCGTGACTTCAGGGGGCATATAAGCCTCATCATGTTTTGCTAAGACTTCCGTCGCTTTAAAGTTTTTTTCATCGAGAAGAATACCAGTAACGATAACACCTTGTCCCTCTCTAAAAAGATCTGGCAACATTTTGTCGTAAACAACGTGAATGCGATATTTTCCATCAATAATATCAAAGTTAACATCTATTTTTTCAGTACTTTTAATGAGTGAATTGGGTGCAACAAGTCCACCCACTCGGATAGTACGATTTAAGGGGGCTTTTCCCTCTTGAATTTCATAAGGAGAGAAATAAAAGCTCATTTTTTCTCTTGATGCATATATAAATAAACCAAAGGCAATTATAAACGCAAAGACGATTCCAAAGATAATGAATGCCAGTTGTTTACGTTTCGGAGTCATAGTGAAATTCCTTCTTCTTTAAGTGTTTTCTTTAATCGTTTATTTTGCATAAAGAGGGGAATCACCAATGCTAAGATGCAAACTAGAAAAAATCCATAACTCGACCAGACATACACACCGTGTTTTCCCATGGCAAGAAAGTTAGAAAAAGAGTGAAAAGCAAATGTCATAAGTAGTCTCTTAAAATAAATTAGTGATTAAGATAGTGTTTCAGTAAGCGCTCTTGATAGATGAGATTCACGCTCTTTTTTAAAATATATCCTAACGTAAATAAGCAATAAGCACCGATCATAATTAATAATGGCGTTAACATTTCAGGAGGCATTTTGGGACCTCCTTCCGCGAACAACGTGCTTTTTTGATGAATTGAATTAAAAAAGTAAACAGAAAATTTCACAAGGAGCGCAAAGGCAATCCCCAAAATAGATAAAATCGAGATAAAGAGATCTGCCGTTTGTCGCTCTTCAATCGCTTGGTCAAGTGCGATAAATCCGATATAAAAAAACAGTAAAATTAATTCAGAGGTTAAACGAATATCCCAAACCCACCATGTTCCCCATGTCGGTTTTCCCCAAATTGCCCCCGTTACGAGCGCAATTAATGTAAACATTGCACCCACATAAGCTGTACTTCTCGTAATAAGTGTTAAAAGTTTTACTCTCCAAATCAAAAAGCAGATGCTAAAAAATGCCATTGCAAGGTAAAGCATGACCGACAGCATTGCCGCAGGAACATGGATATACATGATGCGATAACTATTTCCTTGCTGATAATCAGGTGGCGCGACTGCAAGTCCGAGATAAATTCCAATCATCGCAAGAATAAGGCTCGCTCCAAAACAATAGAGAGAGAGGCGCTCAGCTAGGGGCGCAAAATATTTATAACTTGCAAAGCGTTTGTACCAAGCAGGTTGTGTTTGATTTGCGTGTTGCATTACATGCCTAATTAAATTTTCGAAGATGCCAATTATATCTAAATTAAGTCTATTTGCGGAACTTAATCAATGAAAATCCCAAATTTCGAAACGATAAGGAAAAGCGTGTTTCTCATCGATAGTGTGTTGCTCTTCAAAAATCTTGGTAGCATTGCTAAAGTCTAATGATAGGATTTCGCTGAGTATAGTATCTCCCCCCACATCTGCATTAACTCTTGTGATATAAAGTCGATTCATAAAAGGAATCGCTGCTTTATAAATTTCAGCACCACCAATAATCATAATTTCAGAAGCTTCTTTAAAGGCGGATGTTGCCGATTCAATTGAAGAATATACGGATACATCGGGGTGATCATAATGAAAATTCTCAGGATGGCGTGTTATCACAAGACTCTTTCGCTTGGGTAATGGCTTTTTAAATGATTCAAACGTTTTACGCCCCATAATCATGGGCTTTTCAACAGTATGAGATTTAAAGAATTGAAGATCATTCGGCAAATGCCACGGAAGTGAATTATCTTTGCCAATAACACCGTTATTTGCAATAGCGA
Organism: uncultured Cardiobacteriales bacterium; assembly: GCA_964492525.1. Taxonomy (GTDB): domain Bacteria; phylum Pseudomonadota; class Gammaproteobacteria; order Cardiobacteriales; family Wohlfahrtiimonadaceae; genus Wohlfahrtiimonas. The sequence goes on along the minus strand of CAZBKP010000007.1, from coordinate 8,031 downwards.
GAATGAGGGAAATAGTTGGAGTAGACATGTTTTATTTAAAATAATAAGAAGTGGACAGTGTAAATAAGATTCTTTTTACAATCAACCAAGCATCTTACAAACATTTTAATTTCTGTTACAATGCCGCTCCCGTGGTTCGAAACCCTCCCACGCTAAAAAACTAAGGAAATATTTATGTCAAAAAAAGCACTGATCATCTTCTCAGGTGGTCAAGATTCTACTACGTGCCTTATACAGGCGATTGCGCAATATGGTGTTGAAAACGTTGAAACCATCACGTTTGATTATGGACAACGACACTCAATAGAGCTTGAAAAATCAAAACAAATAGCAGAAATGCTTCATGTTCCTCAGGTGATTATTAATACCTCCGTCATCAATCAAGTAACTCATAATTCATTAACAGATGCATCGCTTGAGATCAAACAAGAAGAGGGCGAAAACTATCCTAATAGCTGTGTAGAAGGCAGAAATGCACTCTTTTTATTACTCGCAGGCTGTCATGCAAAAGCAAAGGATATTCACGATATTATCATTGGCGTATGTGAAACAGATTTTAGCGGTTATCCTGACTGCCGAGCGATTTTCATCAAATCCATGAATGTCACCCTCAATCTTGCGATGGATTATAACTTTAACATTATTACCCCTTTGATGTATCTCACCAAGGCTGAAACATGGGCGCTTGCAGATCAATTAGGCTATTTGTCGTTTATTGAAACCTATACCCACACGTGCTATGAAGGGGTTGAGGGCGGCTGTGGAACATGCCCAAGTTGTGAGTTAAGAAATCAAGGGCTCACAACCTATCGAAATAGCTTAAATTCATAAAGGTTAAAAAGGTTCAATATTATGTATCAATTTACACAAGAGCAGCGCATTCGTGCGTTGTACCAATTATCGTTTTTCCATATTTTGATTATTACCTCAAGTAATTATCTTGTTCAGCTCCCTTTTACAATTTTCGGTTTTCATACGACGTGGGGCGCCTTCACATTTCCCTTTATCTTTTTAACGACCGATTTAACCATTCGTGTTTTTGGTGCATCACTTGCGCGTAAAATTATCTTTGTCGTTATGATTCCTGCACTCATTATTTCCTATGTGATTTCTGTGGTGTTCTTTAAGGGTGAGTGGCTCGGTTTTTCGGAGCTCACAACCTTTAATCTTTTTGTTGCACGCATTGCGCTTGCGAGTTTTTCTGGCTATTTAGTCGGGCAATTAATGGATATTACCGTATTTAGCTATCTACGGAGAAATCATCGGTGGTGGGTTGCGCCGAGTGCCGCTGCTGTTATGGGAAATTTAATCGACACGATAGTCTTCTTCTTCGTTGCATTTTATCGAAGTGATGATGCATTTATGGCATCGAACTGGCTTGAAATCGCAATGGTCGATTACTTCTTCAAACTGCTCATTTGCGCACTCTTCTTTTTACCTCTTTATGGCGTTCTTCTTAATTATATTTTAAAGAAAATGAGTCAACAACAAAGATTGAGTGTGATTGGATAGATAATAAAAAGCCTCTTTAGATGTAAAAGAGGCTTTTGAATTTGAGGGAACTAGTCAATTGCAGTTTTAAAAGCTGTATAACCTAATTTTTTTTCACGGAATGCTCTGGCTACTTGCTGACAAGGAGTTGAGTTTTCGATTTTTCGAATATATTTATTCTTCTCAGACGTTTTATCATTTGTTGACTTTATGTTTTTGATTCCTTCATAACATATATTGTATGTTTTTTTGAATTCATCATAATTGTCTACAAAAAATTTAGTAAGTTCTTTAGATTTTTCATTCCAAGAATTTTTCCATAAACGACATAATTCACTATACCCATCTTTGTCGCAAAATAAAGACTCTTGTTTTTCTATTTCGGTAATGCTAAGGCTATTTAGAATATCTCCAGCCTTTTTGTTTCTAGCTTTTTCCCAGACACCACAAGGGGATTCTGTTCTTTTGTCTTTAGAACAATATTTTTCTTCGCTATTGTTCAATTCTTCAAAGTTAAGTTTCTCTAGTTCTTGATTTCCTTCCGCAATTTTTTCTTCATATATTGCATGCCATGCTACACAATTAGGGGATGAAACAAATGGCCAAGAATCTTCACATGAAGTTTTAAGATATTCCATAATAGAATCTTGCCAATTCATGTCTTTAATTTTTGAAATTATAGATTCTCTGGCTTCTTCAATGGCTTTACGTTTATTTTCTTCTTCTAATTTACGTTTTGCCTGTCGCTCAATTTCTCTTTTTTTATTAATTGCTTTATTTGCAGCATTACATTCAGGATCGTCAGCTAACCTGAGAAATTCTTTCTCATTGTCATTCTTAAATGCCTTTTCGAGATCGTTTTCGCACTGTTTTACTTTTTTCTCAGCGCTATCAATATTTTTTAAGTAATACTCTTCATTCTTTTCGCCACAACCCACGAGGATAAAAGGGATTAAAAGAAGGCTAATGGTTTTTTTCATAACAATTTTGTTCCTTAAGATAAAATCCTAATTCTAAACTAATTTTGGTTAAAGTAAACTCTATTGATCCATTGGCATTAACTCATTAATTAGATTGTGAATACTCGTGATTCTAATATCTTCACGCTCCATTGGAAGTTTATAGCGAAGGACTTCTTGCCCTTGGAGTTGATAGAAATTCGGTTTTTGCTGAATAAGTTCAATCATTGCTTTTAGGTTGATATTCGGTTTTGAACCAAAGACAATACGAACACCCTCGCTTGTCGCTTCGATTTTTTCTATATTGAGTGGTTCTGCGTTGAGTTTAATTTCAGCAATATCAAATAATCGTCTCGCAGGATCAGGAAGGAGTCCAAAGCGATCAATTAACTCAATATGGATATCATCCAGCGCATTCTTATCCTTGGCACTAGAGATTCGCTTATAAAAGGAGAGGCGAGTCGGGACATCGGCAATAAACTCTTCAGGAATGAGGGCAGGGAAGCCGATCGAAACTTCAAGTCCATGTTTGAAGGGCTGGTTGAAGTCTAAGGTCTCCCCTTTTTTAATTGCATCAACAGCACGCGTAAGAAGCTCCATATAAAGCGAGAAGCCCATTTCGGTGATCTGCCCACTTTGATTCTCTCCTAATAATTCGCCTGCGCCACGAATTTCTAAGTCATGGTTCGCTAGCATAAAACCTGCCCCTAACATCTCAGTCTCACTCAAAACTTCAATACGTTTGACGGCATCTTTGGTCATCTGCTTTTGAGGGGGCGTAATTAAGTAACAATATGCACGATGATGAGAACGCCCCACACGCCCACGTAACTGATGGAGTTGAGCGAGCCCAAGCTTATCCGCACGATTGATTAAAATGGTATTTGCATTGGGAATATCAATTCCTGATTCAACGATCGTCGTACAAAGAAGAAGCTGATTTCTGTGGTGCTGGAAGTCGAGCATCACGTTTTCGAGCTCTTGTTCTTTCATTTTTCCATGTGCGATCCCGATTTTTAGATCAGGGAGGAGCTGTTGGAGGGTCTCTGCCATTAAATGGATGGTTTCGACTTCATTGTGTAGAAAATAAACCTGTCCGCCACGCTTCAATTCACGGCTAATCGCTTCGACGATAAGTTCATCATTCCATTCATTCACAAACGTTTTGACCGCTATTCGATCGACAGGAGGTGTTGCAATAATTGAAAGCTCCCTCATCCCAGAGAGTCCCATATTGAGTGTTCTCGGAATGGGCGTTGCTGTCATCGTCAATAAATTGACTTCTGCGCGAATCGATTTGAGTTGCTCTTTTTGTTTGACACCAAAGCGGTGCTCTTCGTCGATTACGATTAAGCCAAGATTCTTGAATTGGATCTCTTTTGAAAGAATTTTATGCGTTCCAATGACGATATCAAGCGTGCCTTCAGCCAGTTGGGTAATCGCCTCTTTTGTCTCTTTATTTGTGCGAAAGCGTGAGAGAGATTGTATTTTGATGGGCCAGTTTGCAAATCGATCAATAAAATTCTCTGCATGTTGTTCTGCTAAAAGCGTTGTGGGTGCAAGAACAGCGACTTGATAGCCATTCATTACGGCAATAAATGCCGCTCGCATTGCAACTTCTGTTTTACCAAATCCAACATCACCACAGATAATCCGATCCATCTTACCGATTTTTAAATCTGCAATGACATCGTCAATGGCGCGTTGTTGATCAGGTGTTGTTTGGAACGGAAAACTATTGGCAAAGGCAGTGTAATCATCTGTTAACTCCATGCCTTTTGCCTCTTGAAGTTCTCGTCTTGAGTAAATATCAAGCAGTTCCGCTGCGGTGTCATGAATTTTCTCAGAGGCTTTTTTGCAGACTTTGTCCCATTGATCCGAGCCAAGTTTATGCCAAGGCGCAAGTTCTTTTGCTCCTCCTGTATAAAGAGAGAGATCATTTAAATCGGTGATCGGGATATAGAGTTTTGCATTGCCACGATATTCAATCGCAAGAAGTTCGTTGCCATCCATGTTCGCAAGTCCCGCATATCGCCCAACACCGTGCTTAAGATGCACGATAGGGTCTCCTTCTTTAAGGTGATCAATATTGGTGAGCATGGCTTTAACATCAATCGTTTTTGTATTTTTATGTCGCGTTGCTTTTTGAGGAACGCCAAGAAGCTCATTTTCTGTAATGATGGTGAGTTGATCTTGGTAAGAAAACCCATGACTTAAAGCCCCTTTGATTAAAGAGAAGGGTTCAGGCGTTTTAATGATCTCTTTAACGTTTTCGACTTGAGTGGGTGAGATATCATAACTCTTGAGTTTTTCAAGGATCATCTCTTTTCGTCCCGCAGTTTCTGTTGTTAAGACAAGAGGCATCTTGTTAAGTGCTAACCAATTAGGAATATCACTAAGCTGTCTGATCGGAGTCGCTTGATTTGAAAATTCAACCGAAATGGACGGCTTTTTGCTAATGGTTTGGGCTAGTGCTGCAAAGTTGAGATAAAGACGAGCAGGGGAGAGTAAAGGGCGTTCGATATTGTGACGATATCGCTCATATCGAGTATCCACTAACGTTTGGAAATGAGTTCCGCTCTCTGCAAGTTTTGGGAAAGTGATAAACGTTGTTTTTTCGGGAAGATAATCGAGTAAAGTTGCTGTTTCACTAAAGAAAAGTGGGAGATAGTTTTCAATTCCCGATGGAAATTTTCCCTCAGAGACTGTTTGGTAGAGGGTCGATTTTGTAGTGTCAACATCAAAACTTGTTTTGAATTTCTGCTTAAAAGAGTCAATGCCTTGCTCGCTTGTATCAAATTCACGTGCAGGGAGAATCTTTAATTCAGGAATCATTTCTAATGTGCGCTGAGTCTCAGGATCAAAAGAGCGAATACTTTCAACTTCATCATCAAAGCAATCAATTCTAACGGGGAGAGAAAGTCCCATGGGGAAAAGATCAATGACGCTTCCTCGAATTGCGAACTCACCCGCTTCCATTACCTGTTTTACATTGCGATAGCCTGAATGCTCTAACCCTAATCGCCAGGTTTCCCGATCAATCTTATCTCCTAATTTGAGAAGCAAGACATTGCCATCTAGAAAATAGGTAGGGGCAAGACGTTGCATTAATGTGGGAATCGTAACGATCAAAACATGGATGTTACCTTGTCTGAGTTTTGCAAGGGTTGCCAAACGAGCAGAGATAATATTGAGCTGAGGCGACAGCGTATCGTAGGGAAGCGTCTCACTATCGGGGAAAATATCGGTAGATAATCCAAAAAAGCTTGCATCTTGTTGGAGTGCTTCCGCTTGTTGTGTATTCTCGACAATAATGGTTAATGTTTGTGTGCTATTTTTTGCAGAATGTGCGAGTGCAAAAGCAAACTCAGAGGCATTTTGCATCTGCCATGTCACATTTTTTTGCGTTGTTGGGATCGAGAGAGAGGGGATGATGATCGGTTTAAAATGAGAAGGCATTTTGTCTATATGGACTATTCAAGAAAGGATAAAAAATAGGCTATAATACCACCTTATGTCTCTTTTGATTACCCAAAAAGGAAGTGGATGAATATGAAAAAAACGATTCTCTCAGCAGGAGTAGCAGCATTGTTATTGGCCTCTCCTGTGTTAGCAGAGGACACAACAATAACAACAAATTCGATCGCACAAGTACAAAGTAAAATTGATCAAGCAAAAATAAAATCAATCTTCCAAAATGCGAATCTTAAAGCAAGAACCTCAACTAAAAAAATTGCGGAGGTCTACACGGAATTTTATAAAGCTCATCCAGATCAATTTACAATATGGATTCAGGATGGGGCATTTACTCCTGCAGCAGAGAATGTGATCACAGTTCTTGAAAATAGTGCGAAGAAAGGATTAGTTCCCAAAAACTATCATATCGATGCGATTAAGAGTGCCCAAGGAAATGCTGCGGATGTCCTTCTGACTGAGGCCGTTTTGAGTTATATGCGTGATCTTTCCGTAGGGCAGCCTGAACTTATAAAGGCAGATAAAGAGTGGTTATTGCCGCGTGATGAGTTTTCTCCAGAAACACTTTTAGTGCCTAATTTAGAGAGTGAAAAATTATCGCAACTACTACAGGATATTGAGCCCAAGCATGTGCAGTATCAACGTATTCAAAAAGCCTTAGGGGATGTGCTTGAAAAGTCTCAGCTTCTCGAAAAAGAAGAGTTGTTTCCTGAAGGTGCGAAATTAGCAAAAGGCGATCAAGGGGAGCGCGTTAAGAAGTTGCGTCAGCGACTTGCATATTTAAATTATCCTGCCGAAAGTGGTAAAAATGAACTTGTGTTTGATCAAAATTTGAAAGAAGCGGTAATGGCATTTCAGAAAGATCACTTATTAGAGCCTGATGGTGTGGTGGGAGCAAGAACACAAAAAGAACTAAATCTGACAAATAAAGATCGCGTTTATCAATTAATGACCAATCTTGAGCGTTGGCGTTGGATGCCGAAAGATATGGGGAGTCATTATCTTGTCGTAGATATTCCAGGCTTTGAATATTATGTTATGAAAGAGGGTAAAGAAACCATGCGTGCAAAGACGGTGGTAGGCATGGCTCAACGCTCTACACCGGTCTTTATGGCATCAATGAATCATATTGTATTTGCGCCCTATTGGCACGTTCCTCGTTCAATGGCGGTAAAAGATAAGCTTCCTCAGTTGAAACGTGACCCTGAGCGCTTAGCACGATCAAAAATTCGTATATTTGACAGAGATGGGAATGAGATTGATCCGACAATGGTAGATTGGAGCCAGTACAATACCAATAATTTTCCGTATCGGTTAAGACAGGATCCCGGAAGCTATAATGCACTTGGAAAAGTGAAATTTATGTTCCCTAATAAGCATGCCATCTATTTGCATGATACGCCACAAAAGAGCCTGTTTAGTAAAACGGAGCGGACATTCAGCTCGGGTTGTATTCGCATCGAAAATCCTATTGAGCTTGCAGAGTACTTCTTAAAGGACCAAGATTGGAAAGTGGATAAGATAAAAAGTGCCTACAATGGGAATTCTGAAAAAACGATACGTTTGAAAGAAGAGATGCGTTTTCCTGTCTATACCTTATATATGACAGTGAACGTTGGAGATGATGGGGCGGTCCAATACCGTTCAGATATTTATAGTCGTGATGGCTTGATGCGTAAAATATTTGAGCAAATGGAAAAATAATGTAATTAAATATTGACATCAAACTGCGAATCCATATAATAGCAAATCTCTTGGGTGGGGTACTCAAGCGGTCAACGAGGGCAGACTGTAAATCTGCTGGCTAAGCCTTCGAAGGTTCGAATCCTTCCCCCACCACCAATAAGATTGCGGGTGTAGTTCAATGGTAGAACCTCAGCCTTCCAAGCTGATTGTGAGGGTTCGATTCCCTTCACCCGCTCCATTTTTTTTGTGCGCTCATATAGCTCAGTTGGTAGAGCACACCCTTGGTAAGGGTGAGGTCGCCAGTTCAATTCCGGCTATGAGCACCAGTAATTTCCTTCCTTAATATAATTTAAAGAGTGAATGCGATATGTCAAAGGAAAAATTCAGCCGCAGTAAACCACACGTAAATGTGGGAACAATT
>CAZBKP010000006.1:5029-21924 GCA_964492525.1 uncultured Cardiobacteriales bacterium | reverse complement strand
GTTAACCGCACCAGGTTGCCCAGTAGCAGGTTCAATGCCCGGCTGGGTTCAAAATGCTGTCCTTGCAATTCCTGAAATTAAAGAGTGCATCGTGGATCTTGTTTGGGAACCTTTTTGGACGCCTGATAGAATGTCATTCCGTGCGAAATTAGAATTAAATATGCTTTAAATATATTACTGAAAAAGGAGAGTTATTATGGCAGAAGTAGAAAGTTTTACATTAGATCACACGAAGGTAAAAGCCCCTTATATCCGTTTGATTACAGAAGAAAAAGGCCCTAAAGGGGATGTGATCACAAATTTTGATGTGCGTTTTGTTCAACCTAACGTAACGACTATTGATAATGCAGGTTTGCATACTTTAGAGCATGTTTTAGCAGATTTGCTTCGAGATGATTTAGAGGGAATTATTGATATTTCTCCTTTTGGTTGCCGCACCGGATTTCATTTAATTATGTGGGGAACCCCTGATGCTACGACCGTTGCGAAAGCGATGAAAAAAGCGCTGCAAAAAGTCGCGAATGAACTCGTTTGGGAGGATGTTCAGGGAACAGATGCGGTGAGCTGCGGTAACTATAAAGAACACTCTTTATTTTCAGCAAAAGAGTGGGCGAAAGAGATATTAGCTCAAGGGATTAGTGATAATGCATTTGAGAGAAATGTTGTATAGATTTCTTTTTGAATCAAATTTATAAATAAAAAACACTTCTAAAAGAAGTGTTTTTTATAGCTATTGAGAGTTAAAGCAAAGCTTCTGGTGATTCTGGCAGGATCTGGCCTCCATCCACAATGATAGTTTGTCCCGTAATGAATTTAGCTTCTTTGGAAGCAAGAAAAGCCGCTGCATATCCAATATCTTTCGGCTCTCCCAACGTATGTGTTGGGATTGTTGCCTTCATTTGATTTAGGTAGGTTTCTCCTTGAGCTTTTAGTCCGTCTGTAAGAATATTTCCAGGCAATACAGCGTTTACAGTGATTCCAAATCTTGCATATTCGAGCGCAACACTACGCATAAATCCAAGTTGAGCCGCTTTTGATGCACCATAATGGCTCCAACCAGGAAAGCCCGTAATATTTCCTGTAATTGACGAAGTAATGATAATGCGTCCAGACGCTTGTGGTTTCATTTTTTTAAGTGCTGCTTGAACCATAAAGAACGTTCCTTTTACATTGACTGACTGCATAGTATCCCAATCATTCTCCGTCATATCTTCAAGAGAGGATTGAGGGAAAATACCTGAGTTTGCGCATAAAATATCTAGTCGACCATGCTTTTTAATGACTTCATCTATGCAAGAATTACAACGTGATTGATTTGTAACATCTAATTCTAGAAAGTCACATCCTAATTCTTTTGCGGTTCGCTCTCCAGTTGAACGATTAATATCTGCGATAGTCACTTTAGCACCACTCTCTAAAAGTGCTTCTACAATTCCTCTACCAATGCCACTCGCACCACCTGTAACAATTGCAATTTGATCTTTAAGTGAAAACATACAATCTCCTTCATATAATTGGATTCAATGATAGTGTAAAACTACGTTATAAGATATCAGAGTTCGGAGGTAATCATATCTATATCTCGTAACTTATTCTATAAATAGTTTGGAATGAAATAGGTTAAGCGTTACAATTCGCGCTAGTGATAAAGGAGGATCTATGTTAGATGATGTTGATTATCAAGAATACCAAGATGTTTTAAAAACTGTAAATCCATCTGAAGCACATGGACTGTTATTGGCTTATATCTGTGCCTCTCCTAAAGATGCGATCTTAATTTGGATAAAAGAGCTTTCCCGTTTGACAAATGACGGTATTAGCGAGGGTGATTTATTAGTTCATCTCTATAAAGAAACAGTATCTTCTCTGAATGACCTAAATTTTACATTAGAACTTCTTCTTCCTGAGGATGACTCCTTTGATGTTCGTATGTATGGGCTACAACAATGGGCAGAAGGTTTTATTTATGGAGTAGGGATTACAGGGCTTAAGTTAGAAGGGGATGGCTTTGAATTTCTAAATGATCTCATCGAATTCGCAAGAATGCCAATTGAAGAGGATGCTGAAACTGATGATGAAGAAAATCAACAGGATCTAGAAGAAGTATTAGAATTTATTCGTATGGGAGTTATGCTTGTCTATCACGAAACATTATCAGAATAACGGTACGATGCTATTACTTATCTAATCGATACACAAAACCCACGATAGAAGTAGCAATTTTGCAAGTTTTAGGGTGGTGTTTCTTCTCACCTTTAAATTCGCAACTCATGAAGTGACCAATAAGTGCCAATACTATAAAGCATATCGCTAAGCCTGCAATTTTCTTAGGAGTAAATTCTTCTGTCATCCATGGATGCGCTTTCTCCCAAGGTCTTTGTTCCCACTTCTTTTTATTTTTCATAAAAACCACTCTAATGGTAAATGATTAGAGTGATTATATATTAATATCTATAAAATCAGTAAATTAATAGTAAAAGCCAAAGGGCTCATTTAAATAAAATCCATTGTCCCAGTTGAATTGATTGGCTTCATTCCAAAGTTGCATTTGCGCAACTTGTAGCTCATTTTGCTCTCTATATGACTTCCAAGCTAAATTATAACAGGCTTGGAACCCAGGATTATTCACTGCTTTTGCATAAGATTCATTAAAAGCCTTCTGCTCTTTAGCTGAAAGTACACCTATATTAGGGCGTTCCGCAATGAGCTGGGCAGTTTTAGGGCTACATTGCTGTGCCAAACTCACTTGAGTATTCAAAATTGCTCTGCGATGGGCTTCTGCATTTTCAGCTTTCTCGGCGGGTGTCATGGCACATGCTGAGAGAAGTCCTAATGCCATAACCATTCCAGATACTTTAAATAGATTCATCTTAATCTCCTAAGAAAATGATTAAATAACTCTCTAAAGTATAGGAAATAATATTGATTTTATGATTCTTTAGGATTTTTGATTTTTTCAATAATGAAGTGAATTCTCTCAAAGTAATAAAGATAATCAAACATATTGTCGGGAGTAATAGTAGGGAAGAGACGAGTTAAAACCTCACTTTTCTCATATCCATTTAAGATTTCTAATGCATTTGAAACCGATTCATCCTCAGATATTTGTGTTTTATAGTGTTCAAAGTCTGAAAGGACTTCAGGTAAGGAGATCGATTTATCGAGTATCTTAATAATGCTGGAATAATATTTCTCATCTTCTATCCAAAGAAGGGGCGTTTTGAGTCCAAACTCCATGAGATCTATGAGTTCCATTATAAAATCTTCTGCTCTATTTTTCGCAATAGGAGGAAGCGATATATTTTCAACTTCGCCTTTATTTAGCGTAAAGCTATGTGTCGTAACGCCTAAAGGATGAAGAATATTGTGGCAAAGATGCGTAATCATAAGCTCCATCGATCGCTTATAATTTAAGCGTCCTGTACTCACAAAAAGTGCGGTGCCATTGTCATATCCCCTTATTTTTCCTTCAAGTGATCGACCTTTTTGAAGAGGAAGATTGATTCGAAGATGTGTTTTATATAAAGAGAGATAGGGGCTTACAGCGGTGACTAAGGGGATCAAAGGAGTGATGATTTTTTTCCATGCGATTTCCGCAAAGGCATATTTGGGGAGTTTTCCCTGTAGCAGATATGCTTCGAATAACGTTGTTTGGGCATATTGCTCTATGTCTTTCTCATGCTGAGCAATCGAAAGCAAATGTTTAAGGATTTCATCTTGCAAGAGATAACGGTCAAGCGAGTCTTGTGGGTCTGTAAAGGGCTCATCATCTTGATAGTCACTCTCTATTTGATCCCAAAATTGAAGATTAAAATGTTTCAGGCAGAAAAATCGTGCAGGATCTCTATGAAATTGGATCAACTCTTCGATCGCAAGTTCTGTAATTGGGGGATTTGAGAAGCAAATCGGTGTTTCTGATTTTTGCGGGGTCTCTTGGGGAAGCCAATCTTTTTGGAAAGTCTGTACTCTGCTCCCTTCTATAAAAAGTGCTTCATTAAAGAGCGTCATAGGATTTTGGATAAAAATATGTGATTTAAGCGTGATTCCATTTTCAAGAAGCAACGTATCATCGGTGATAAGGGAAATATAACGATAAAGATCATCAATGACTAAAGAGGGAAAACATTCGCTATTATCATGGATGGATTTTGCAATATAGCTCATATAAAAGTAGCGTTCGCTTGAGAGCAGCGCCTCAAGGAAGAGATAGCGGTCGTCGCTTGATCGAGATCGGTCTCCTAATCTTGGGTAGGTTTGAGTCAAGTCAAAGCTCCGTTTCGGTGTGCTTTGAGGAAAATCAGCTTGATTCATCCCAAGAAGACATACGACTTTGAATGGAATTGCACGCATCGGTAAAAAGGTACAGAAATTAACAGCACCCGATAGAAATCGAGATTGAGGGCGTTCACTCTCTAACTGTTCTCTCAAAAAAGAATAGAGTAATTGAATGTTTACAGGCTCATTAATTCCAACGCTTATGCCATCTTCTATAAAATGTTGCCACAGCGATTCCATAAAGTGAAAACGAGGATAGTCATCTTCTTCCTCTTTAAAGAACTGTTGCCATAGGGAAGGAAGGAGTTGCCTCCATGCTTCGAGCGGATGGTTCTCCGATAAAATATGCTTACATTGAATGAGTGCATGAATGAAATCGGTAAAATTGCCTAAGGTAATCGCATTTAATCCTTCCACATGAGGATAGGTCAAGGTCTCTTCAAAATAGACAGATTCAGGGAAGCTATAGCCAACGAGAAGCCTTTTAAGTCCCCAAAGCCAAGTGTTTTTTTCATCCGCCCTTAGATTCAGTTCCGCCAGATGTTCTGCATTAATTCCAAAGTGAATTTGATTCTCATTCACCCAAAATTGAATTCGTTCAAAGTCCTCTTCATCGATCTCAAATCGTGTTCTAATCTCAGGAATATTTAAAAACGAGAGGACGGTTGAAACAGGAAACTCACTCTGATCGATCGAGAGAAGCATTAAAAATGCATTTAATACAGCGTCACTTTGCGTCAAGCTATAATCAGAAATAGAGTAGGGAATATAGGCGGCATCCGTAGGCGGATGATTGAACACTGCTTCAATCATGGGGCGGTATCGATCAATATCTGAGACCATCACTACGATATCTTTAGGAAGAAGATCGGAATCGTGATTAAAAAGATGAAGAAGCTGATCATATAACCCTTCAACCTCTCGTTTTACAGAGTAGTGTTGATGAATAGAGATCGAGTGATCTTGAGGTGAGATACGATAGCGTTTATCCTCCGACAACGGCTTTAGATTGAATATAGCGCGCTGAATCTCTCCAAGCAGTCCTTGGGTTTCAGGTTCACTAAATGCTTCAATTTCATTATGAGGATTTTTTTGAATCAGAAGATTTAAAAAATCGCGTCCTATTTTCCCATAGGCCGCTAATAATGGATTTCCAGAGGATTCAATCCAAAGCTCTTCTTTAATATCCGCCGGCAGGGTATTGATTTCGGTTTGAAGCACCGGAGAGAGAGGAATATCCGCATTGTAGCGATTAAGATCTCCCCAATAATATTGGGAGGGATTGGTAAAACATACATGAATATCGATATGTTCAGTGAGCGCATTCAGAATATCGATAAGCATCGGAGGAAGCGAAGAGATCCCAATCATAAAAATTCGCTTAGGGATATGGGGACGAGAAAAATGTTCGGAGGAGAGCATGGGGATTTTGTGAACAATATTCCCAAAATGAGTCTCTGGCAGAAAACGATCCTCTAGTACCTTCCATAAATACGCTTGCCACTCCTCAACAGCATCTTCTTTATAAAGGCGCGCACCACTCTTCCAGTGATCTAACCAATCTGTACGATAGGCAAGGTATTTATCATATAACCCTGCTAGTTCGTTAGCCAAAGACATGATAATCGCCTCATACCCACGACGATGATGATTGGCTTCAAGATAGCACTGCAACGGTTTTAGGGGAGGGTGATTTTCAACCTCTCTTAAAATCGCATAGATCGCCCATGCAAGTTGGGCTTTAGAAATGACGAGGGGGTGGTTTTTCGAGAATTCAGGATCAAAGAGCAAGGTAAGAAGTTTAGCAACCCCTGTTTTCGGGAAATCTAATTGAATATTTGCAAAAATATCAAATCGTTCCGCAAGGGATAATCTTACCCAGTTTGCCATGCCAAGACTGTTGACAATACACCATTCATTTTCAAAAGGATTAGGATTGGGTTCATTTTCCATCACGTGGGCAATGATCTCTTTTAAAATATCCAAATGATTGGAGTGATGAATAATGAGTGACATGATAACCCTTAAATTAGAATCACAAAGCTAATCTATTGTACCTAAAGTCAAGGTTAGATGTATATGCAGTAGAATGGTAAGGTTGGATAATGAGGTTTTAGAGACCAAAGAAGTGATGATCACTTCTTTGGTAAACTTAAATTATGCTTCTATATTTAACCATGATCGGCCGAGCTTATCAGCTGTAATGATAGCTGCATAAACATCTTCTGCGGTCACAGCAAATGGCATGTTGTGAATTGTTTCTGTTTTAACACAGCTTAATTCAGCAACCGCTTTGAGTTTTTCATGATAATTTTTTGCAGTATCTTTAAAGCCCAATTCTGCAATAGTTACAGGAAGACCTACTTGTGAACAGAAATCGAGAACCTCTTCAATCTCTTCCATAGGGGCATTTTCAAGGACAAGCTGAACCAATGTTCCAAATGCTACCTTTTCACCATGATACATATGATGGCACTCTTCAATAACTGTTAAACCATTATGAATTGCGTGTGCACCTGCAAGCCCAGCACTTTCAAACCCTAATCCACTTAGTAAGGTATTCGCTTCTACAATATTTTCAAGTGCTTTAGTGCTTACTTTTCCTTCTGCAGCCAATTTTGCTTTAAAACCTTCCTCAAGAAGGGTATCGTAACAAAGTTTAGCAAGAGCAACGGCGGCTTGAGTACTTAATCCACCTGCCATTGTAGTCGCTTCAGCTCGTGCACAAGCGCGGGCCTCAAAATAGGTTGCAAGTGCGTCACCCATACCTGCAACTAATAGGCGAGCGGGTGCATTTGCAATCACTGTAGTATCCATTACGACAATTTCAGGATTTTTAGGATAAAGAAGATAGCTTTCGAATTCACCATTATCAGTATAGATAACTGATAATGCACTTGTTGGTGCATCAGTTGAAGCAATGGTTGGTGCAATTGCGATTGGAACATGACCATAAAATGCAACTGCTTTTGCTGCATCTAATGTCTTTCCACCACCGATTCCTACCACGATTTTTGCACCGCTTGCTTTAAAAAGATCGCCAAGTCGATTGATTTCATTTTGAGAACATTCACCGTTAAAAACAGCCGTAGTGAATTTGATATTATCTTCTCCAAAGCTTTTTGTAATAGCTTCTTTTACTAGACCAAGAACAAATTCATCTGCAATCACAAATGCATTATCAGATAATGGTTTGATGTAATTGCCAATCTTTGTAAGTGCGTTAGGACCTTGAATGTACTTGCCTGGGGATTGCATGATCTTTAGCATAATATCTCCTTTTGAGAGTGGTTTGGGAAAATACAAAAACAAACTAGAGAGAAATCGATAATATACATATAATAGACCGATTTAAAATTCATGAATAGGGAAATTTTGTGATTACAGGATTCGTATTAGAAAATGGGCATCTTAAACAATTAAAAGTAGAAACGGAGTCTGATATTTCGAATGATATGATTTGGATTGATTTATTGGATCCGAGTGAAGAAGAGCGCCTTCTTGTTGAAGGTCATTATGGGTTTGATCTTCCAGAAAAAACAGAAATTAAAGATATTGAGGCTTCTGCACGTTTTTATGAAGATGAAGATGGGGTTCATATTCATAGTTTTTTTCTTAATGATTTTGAAGAGAATGCAACTAATGTAACCGTTGCCTTTTCTATCTTTAAGAACTGTTTGTTTACGATTCATGACGAAGAACTAAGTTCATTCAGGTTATATCGTTTACGTGCACGTCATCCTAATATTAATGATATGGACAATGTTGTTAATGTTATGGATATCGTCGTTGGATTACATGAGACAGCAGTAGAGCATGTTGCAGATGTATTAGAAGGGATCTACTCTCGTTTAGAATATACTAGTCGTCATGTGCTTGATTATACCAAGCAAAATAGCGAAGAAGAAAAGTCTAAGCATGCAAAAGAGAAAAAGAAAAAGGTTAAGTCTCATCACATTAATGAAGATGAAATAGAGATAGAAGAGAGAGAAGAAAAAGTCGATATGAACAATATTCTAATTGATATTGCAAAAGAAGAAGATATCAATGGAAAAGCACGTTTATCTTTAATGGATACTCGTCGCTCACTCTCTTTTCTTCTAAGAGGACGACTTTTAAACGCAGAACAAAATGATGATGTTAGAGAGATTTTAAGAGATCTTGAGTCTTTGACAGGGCATACCTCGTTTTTATTCGATAAGATCAACTTCTTGCTTGATGCAGCAATGGGGCAAATATCTTTAGAACAGAGCAGAATTATTAAAATCTTCTCAATAGCATCTGTTGTATTCTTACCACCAACGTTGATTGCGAGTATTTATGGAATGAACTTTGAGTTTATGCCTGAGTTATCATTTAAATTCTCTTACCCACTTTCGATTGCATTAATGTTTCTATCTGGTATTGCGCCTTATATGCTCTTTAAACGAAAAGGATGGCTGTAGTTTATAAATTTATAAAATACTACTAGATGAGAGGCAATGTGTTTAATAGCGAATGTAGCTGATATTATTTCTTTCAGCAGAGTTCGATCTATATGGGACATTTTATTTTTCATTCTTTAGAAGAATATGAAGAAGGGTCGAATTGTTTCGCGAAAATGTCTCATTGTTTTTGCAATAAATCTTGGATCGTTATATTTTTTTAATGTTCCTTGAATGTGAACAACTTCATAAATCCATGAGGGAACTTCATTCTCTTTTTTTGGGGGAGTAGTATTCGTTTTTTCTTGAAAAATGAGAAATACATCTTAATTACAATTGCATTGAGAGCACAATTCTGTCGCAACTTTGAATTCCATTTTCGTACATGGGTTCAGGATAATGCTCAAGAAAATAATCTTTTTCAATATGATCCATTCTAAAGCCACATCGTTGGTAAAATCCTAGTTGCATTAAACTACTATTTGCAGTTGCTATGATCAGATTTTTTGCTTCTTTTTGTTTTATATAGTTAAGAATATGGTTAATCAATAGTCGACCATATCCTTTTCCCTGAAAAGGTGCGTCGATAGCAATATTTGTGATTTCAAAAGTACCATTTTCTAGCTCAACAATAACACTTGCACCAATAATTCTTGTTTTCTCTGCAGTATTAATCTCTAAAACAAAACAGACGCCTTTTCTGATATATTCATAAATTTTTTCTTCATTCGGATCCGCTAAAAGAAGCAGAACAAGTGGAATCTCTTCATGTATATCTAACATACGAATCAATGTCATACTTGTGTCCTATTCTAATATTGCAATTTTAACTTTGCCATCTGACCAAATAAATAGAGGATCATATGAAATTTCTACCTTCGGATTAAGCCTGTTTTGTAGTGCAATAGGGGATGATGAGTTGCTCCCCTTTTTAACTAATCTAAAAAGCTTATTATCTGCATAGGTCTTGAGTTCATAATCATTTTTATCAATGGGTTTGAAATACCAATTCTCGGGTTCAAAATCTAGGAATTTAGCAAGTGTATTAGTGGTGAAATTCTTAAAAAATGTTGCTTCTGGAATATTAAAATATTTTGCATTTTCTGTAATTAAAGGTGAAAGCTCAATTTTAAGTTTATCTGTATCTTTGTTCTGGAAGATGTCTGTCAATTTTTCATATTTTAGCCATAACTGTGATAGAACTTCGTTATTTTTATCATCGACTGGCTTAGCCTCTTGACTCCAAGGAAATGCATTATTTTTTTCTATCGAAAAAGATTTTTCATAGACGTTATAGGGGTAAAGGCTATCAGATCCATCAAAAGATTCCTTTAGAGGATCTTTGCTATCTAAAGATACATTTAATTGTACAGTATTAACAGAATCAAAATGATTTTTTTTAACAGAGACTATTTTATACTTAATTTTCATACTCGAAATCACAGAATTTTCTGTGACAAATCCACGAGTATCTTTTTGTGTCTTTAGAATATTGATCTCACAATATGCATTTTTTAACTTATAAGGATTGAGTGACTTTGCAACATTAAATGCTTTTACTGTAAAATTATTTTTCCCATCTTGAAGATAGGCTGTAATATCTCTCTCGTATACGTTATTACCTAACCTTTTGTAGTTATTAAAATAAGAGCTAAACATAAAAATATTATTTAAGTTTAGTTCACATTCAATATTCTCTTTTTTTAACTCAACTCGATAAAAGTCTTCTGCATAAGAATATGTGAAAAGACATGAAATGATACAAATAAGCGAAAGTTTAGTATTGTGAGTCATTTTAAGAACCTTCATAATGTATTAATAATATTGTTATTATACAGAGTAATCTATCATGTTGCATTATCACTTATAACTATTATGTAGTAATATAACTTCAATCAAATAGTTGGTGTAAGGTACGTTAAAAATGAGTTCTCTCAAAAAAGAGGATAATGAGTGGGATTATAAAATTGTTCCAATGATTTCATTGAAATATATTGAGCCTTTAAAGATAAAAAAGCGAAATATTAAAACTACTCAGTCGGTCATTTCAACAATGACACACGCGGCTAGTAAAACAGAACAGAGTTTAAAACTGCAAATTCGGCGTGCTCGACAAATTGCCTATATCGAACCATGGTTTCAAGAATTTTTACAGCCTGCCTTAAAAGGACACCTGTTTATTGCTTCCATTGGTCAGGCATTTTGGGTGATTGGCGCCTACGAGAATGAATATGCAAGCAACTTTCGTTTTTACCAAAGGGAAGTGCGGAGCTCATTAGAGGCGCATTTGAATCGAATTTCCAAAGGTAAGAAATGGCACATTCCTGATTTCAAGATTAAGACGTTCCCTCGTAAAAATAAGATACAAATGATAGAAATAGCGAAAGCTGAACCTAAAAATGCTTTGCCTTTATCAATTCGCGACAATCGCACTCTTCTCGCAAGTCAAAGTAAAAAATCTCTTGATGAATGGATTACGATCTTAAAAGAGGGAAAAATGAATGGGTCTTAACAGTGAAGAGGAAAATGATCGATATTGGTTTGAGAGAACACTTGCGCTTTTAGCACGTAGAGAACATAGCTCAGTTGAGCTTTTGACAAAGCTTGTTCAAAAAGGGTGTGAACAAACCTTGGCTAAAAAAATTATAGATGAATGCATTGATAAAGATTATCTCAACCTTGAGAGATTCGCTGAGGTTTTTGCCAGAAATCAGGCACACCTAGGGTATGGTCCTAAAAAAACAAAGTATCTTCTAACGCAACATGAGATTCCAAGTGAAACGATCTCATTTGTATTGACTCAAATGGATTTTACAGAGGCTAAGAGGATTGCTCTTAGAAAAATAGGGGATAAAGTGCCTGAGAAGATCAGAGATGCATTATACCGACGTGGGTTTTAGCGCGCTTTCTTAGGTGTACAGGTATAAACATAAGCAGGTGGAAAATTTTTAAGAACCGCTTTGCGTTCCCAATCAAAATAGCGAGAGAGTAATCGTTCAGACTGCCTTGTATACTGGAAGAGGATAAGTACACCATCTTTTGGAATAAGATGAAGTTGTGCGGCTTTAAGAATTTTTAGACTAATTCTTTTTGGAAGAGATAAAAATGGGAGGCACGAGAAAATAACATCATAATCTAACGTAATTGATTCTGCAGAGTCTGTAACAAGCGTGAATTTGGGATCATTAATTTTTTTAAGATCTGAGAAAAAAATCGGATTAATTTCGTATGAAAATAATCTGTCGTCACTTCGCATTTTACGCAGAATATGCCGAGAAAGCACACCTTCTCCTGCACCAAACTCGGCAATCGTAAGTGGTTTTTCTCCCCAAGTGGCCGATTGAACCATTGCACTACAAAGCGTGGCAGATGAAGGGAAAACTGTTCCGACACTTTTTGGAGAATCAGCAAAGCCTTGTAAATAAATTAAATATTTTCTAAATTTCGAAAAACTCATTTAAGCAAACCATCAGCCACTTATCAAAGGGTCTCATTCTACACTAAAACAGCAAGGAATAAATTGATAAAAATGATAAAATAATCGCCTTTTTACAGACAAGTTATTCCGATGTTATCCTTTAATACCCCTCCTAAACCACTCTTTTCTTATAAGCCTTACTGGGCAAAACGATTTGGTGTTGCGCCTTTTTTACCGATGACAAAAGAAGAGATGGATCTTTTGGGATGGGATAGCTGCGATGTGATTTTGGTCACAGGAGATGCTTACGTTGATCATCCTAGTTTTGCGATGGCAATTCTTGGAAGGCTATTGGAAGCCCAAGGATTTCGAGTCGGAATTATTTCTCAGCCTGATTGGAAAAGCGCGGATGACTTTAAAAAGCTTGGGAAACCCAACCTCTATTTTGGAATTTCTGCGGGCAATATGGACTCCATGGTGAATCACTATACGTCTGATAAGAAAATCCGACATAATGATGCATATACTCCACACAATGAAGCAGGGAAAAGACCTGATCGTGCGGTCATTGTCTATTCTCAACGTGTACGAGAAGCCTATAAAGAGGTCCCTGTTATTGTCGGCGGAATTGAAGCGTCCTTAAGGCGGATTGCTCACTATGATTATTGGTCAGAAAAAATACGTCGCTCAGCGCTCTTAGATTCGCGTGCAGATATGCTGTTATTTGGGAATGGAGAAAGAAGCTTAGTCGAAATTACTCACCGATTAGCATCAGGCGAATCGATCAGTGATCTAAAAGATATTCGAGGCTCTGCACTCAATTTACCGCATCAACGAAACCATTTTGAGATGTCAGAGCTCGACTCAACCGAGCTTGATGAGGTGGGAAGAATTGATCCTCATCTCAATCCATACTCTAATCAGCCGATGGCATCGGGTGAAAATGAAGCATTGGATACTCCAAAAAAAGAGGATAAACGAGAGCAGCGCCAAAAAGAGCGATTAAATTGCTATATTCGATTGCCAAGTTTTGAGAAAGTAAGAGAAGACCGTGTCTATTATGCGCATACGAGCCGCTTGTTGCATCTGGAAACAAATCCTTATAATGCGCGTGCGCTTGTTCAACAGCATGGAGATCGTGATGTTTGGGTGAATCCTCCACCCTTGCCGTTATCGACTGAAGAGATGGATCGTGTTTATGAATTACCTTATGCACGTGCACCGCATCCCTCTTATGGCGATGCGAAAATTTCCGCATGGGAGATGATTAAGTTCTCCATTAATATTATGAGAGGATGCTTTGGTGGATGTTCATTTTGCTCAATTACAGAGCATGAAGGTCGGATTATTCAAAATCGGTCAGAACAGTCTATTTTAAATGAGATTGAGGAAATTCGAGATCGTACAGAAGGATTCACAGGCATTATCTCTGATCTTGGCGGCCCAACCGCAAATATGTATCGATTGGCGTGTAAAGATCACAATATTGAGAAAAATTGTCGTCGATTTTCTTGTGTCGCACCCGATATTTGCAGTAACTTAAATACAGATCATAAACCTTTGACTGAACTTTATCGAAAGGCAAGAGAGGTTAAGGGGGTAAAGAAAGTATTGATCGCATCGGGGCTTCGATATGATCTAGCAATTAGAGACAAAGAGTACGTTAAAGAGCTGGTAACCCATCATGTTGGAGGTTATTTGAAAATCGCGCCAGAGCATACGGAAGAAGGCCCGCTTTCCAAAATGATGAAACCGAGTGTTTCTAACTATGACAAGTTCAAAGTGCTCTTTGAGCAATATACAAAAGAGGCAGGAAAGAAACAGTTTTTGATTCCTTATTTTATAGCGGCGCACCCCGGAACAACAGATGAAGATATGTTGAATCTTGCATTGTGGTTGAAACGGAATGGATTTAGGGCGGATCAAGTTCAAGCGTATTTGCCGACGCCAATGTCGCTCGCAGGCGCGATGTACCATTCAGAAAAAAACCCACTCAAACCTGTACGAAAAGATTCAGAAGCTGTTTTTTCTCCTAAAGGATTAAGGCAGCGCCGACTACATAAAGCATTCTTACGTTATCATGATCCTGAAAACTGGCCTATGTTAAGAGAAGCACTAAAATCAATGAAGCGACATGATTTAATTGGGAATAGCAAACATCATCTGATTCCAAATTATCAACCGAAAGGCACAGGATTGGCAGGCGGAGAAGGGAAGCGTATTGGCAAAAAACATAAGGCTCAAAACTTTACGACAAAAGGGATTTATGAAAAAAAATGAAAGGTAACCTAAATATAGTTTTTATATAAGACGAGTAGTGTCATGAGATATATGATAAAAAAAATTAATGAGAATGTCTTGTGATTATGTGGATCATTATGCATAATACGCAACTATTTATCTAAAATGGATACAATTATTATAAGTAATAATATATGGAGAATAATCTGCTTATGAGCGCTTATAGAGAAAATAAATTTAAAAAAGAAATTGTAATTGCGACCCTAATGGCTAATTTTTTGTCATGGAATGCTTATGCGCAACCTTATATTTACACGGGGAATGGTGCAGAGTTAACAACTATTAATGCTGATTTAGCATATTATTTAAATTTGAATCCTGCAAAAACAGGATATCTCTCTCAAGGAAGTGGGTTTCCTATTTTAACAGATAATAATGTTGTTATAGAGTATACCTTAGGTACTACCCCAGGGTTTGCAATATCAGGATACTCAGATTCTGGTGTGGCGGTATCAAAAAATGAAATCCAAGTGAAAGAAGGTGCTGTTGATGGGAGCATCTGGGGAGGGCTGTCTTATTCTATCCAAAATGAACCTGGAATTGATAAAAGTGGTTTTCTTTCGACGAATGCTGATAACTCAGCATTGAGTTCGGTTAATCAAAATGCGAACAATCCTACTGCTAATAACAATAATGTTGAGATACTTAATAGTGCATCAGGAATTGAGTATGTGTATGGAGGGCATGCTTTTGGCTATGTAGAAACAGGAAATGTAATCGCAGGGCCATCTACTGGTCATTCTAGAGGTGAATCACTAATTACATCACCGAATAAAAGAGAGCTAGAAGCGAGTGAAAATACAGTCACTATTAGTGATTTAAATAGTGTAAGTCTTGATGTTTATGGTGGTAAATCATCTCTAGAACTGATAACAGGAAGCGCAAAGGGGGCTGAGGTTTTAGGAAGTAATACTAACGATGAATCTAAAGCTTTAGCCAATACATCTATTGATATTGCGTACGGTGCAATAATCAAATCAAATGATAATCTTGTGGCTATTTCAGATGGTTTTGGTTCTCAGATTGCTATTGGCGGTAATGCTAGCATTATTGCTGTAACAGGGAGCGCTCAGTCAGGAGATGCATCAGATAATTCTTCTACTCATAAAGAAAGTTCTACGAGTGCTTTCAGTAATATTTATGCTCCCGATGTCAATTTAATGGCTAATTCAAATACAGTTAATGTAAGTGCTGATATACAAGCCATTTATGGTGGTAAGGTAGAAGGTTATTATCAAACAGGAGATACAGTTGCAGGAAAGATTGATATGCAAAATGGGAGTAGTGAAAATAAATCTGAAGCATTTTCAAACTCGTATATCAATGCCCAAGGTACATTCTTTCAAGCAAATGACAATAAAGTATATTCTAACAGAAATGCAAATGAGTTATACGGTGGATCGGCTAAATTAACGATTAAAGCAGGAGAGTCAGAAGGTGGAGCAATAGAAGATCATGCCCCTATAAGCAAGTCAGATGCAAATGCAAATGCAAATGCTGAAGCCGACAATTTTAAATTAGAAACAAATTTGAATTATGTTGAGACCTATGGCAACTCAAATGAGGTTTATGGGGGCCAATCTATCTTTGAAATTTCAGCAGGCGAGGCTTTGGGTGGTGAAGTAGATGCAAATGTATTTGCAATGCATCCAGATGGTTATTCAGAAGGCAAAGCTTTTGGATTTGCAAATATTTATGCAAGGGATGGGAAAATAAACTCAAGTGATAATCACGTTGTGATTAAAAAAGGTGCATCTGTTTCCGAGGTTGCGGGTGGATATGTTCGCCTAAAAGTAACAGGTGGACATGCTGAGGGGGGGATAGGTAGTGAAGGTGGTACTCCAATAAGTTATACTGGAGATGCAAATATTGATCTGAGTAGAACTAAATTAACAGTGAATGCTAATAAAGTTGACTTTAATGGATCATTAAATGCAAATGGAAATATCTATGGGGGCTCTCTCTCTTTTGATTTAACGCAAGGGACAGCAATTAATGGTGATGGAACTCCTGGGAGTAGTTGGGTTGCAACGATAGATAGCGTTTCTTCAACAGGTAATACAGTTACATTGGGAGATGATGCCAAATCAATCAATGGTGATTTATTGTATGGTGGTTATTTTGAGCTTAACGTTAACGACATCAACTGGAAGCCTAAGAATATCGATTTATTTACAGGGAATACTTTAAAAGCAACTACGAAAGATACACTTTATTTTAACGAAGTAGCTAATTTTCAAAATTATAAATTTATGTTAACACCTGAGTTAGCAAATCAGAATAAAGCTATCATACAGGCTGGTGATATATTTTTAGGGAATAATGCCAATAATCAAACCAGTTATAATCCTGCATCTCCAGTTAGTTCTAATATTAGTGTTATTGGTATCCACTCAAGTACGGTTCCACTTAATGCAGGCGATTATTTTGTTTTGATGCAGGCGACAAATCAATTACATGGAAAGGGAATCTCTGGA